>JAHEMX010000183.1 GCA_024643445.1 Desulfobulbaceae bacterium
CTATGAGAATGATGGCGAGACGGCTGATTTGCTGCTTGATCGTGGTTCTCAATCCGCTCAGCCTGACCGCCGGTACCCTTGACAATATGATTCTGCTCGGGCAGTCGGGTGCCATGAGCGGCCCGGCTAAAAACCTGGGGCTTGAGCTGCGGGGTGGTTTACTGGCGGCTTTTTCGCAGGTCAATGAGAATGGCGGCATACGGGGCAGGGAAATCAGGCTTCTCTCGCTTGATGACGGTTACGAGCCCGATCAGGCCATAAGGAACACCAATGCGCTTATCGAGGACGACCAGGTGTTCCTGCTGATAGGGGAGGTGGGAACGCCGACGGCGGAGGCCGTGGTACCGATCATCGAAAAACGGCGGATACCATTTTTCGCGCCATTCACCGGAGCTGAGTTCCTGCGTTCACCGTCCCGGAGATATGTCATCAACGTTCGGGCTTCCTATGCCCAGGAGATGGAACGGCTGGCTGCCTACCTCGTTGAGGAGAAGAAACTGAAGCGTATTGCCTGTTTTTTCCAGAACGACAGCTACGGTTTCAGCGGCCTTGCCGGTATCAAGAGGGCCCTTGCGCAGCGCGGCATGATGCTCGTTTCCCAGGGCAGTTATGAAAGAAATACTGTCGCGGTTATGGCGGGAATCAAGGATATTTTTCAGGAAGAGCCCGAGGCCGTGATACTGGTCGGCGCTTATGCCGCCTGCGCGGAGTTTATCAAGCTCAGTAAAACCAGGTATGGCGACAGCACCCTGTTCTGCAGTATATCCTTCGTCGGTACGGAAAGTCTCAGGGACGCGCTTGGTTCTTATGGTGACAAGGTCATCGTCTCTCAGGTCGTTCCAGACCCTGGAGATACGTCGATTCCGCTCGTTCGGGAATATACGGAGGCCATGGCAAAGTATCAGCACGATGTTCCTCTCAGTTTTACATCGCTGGAAGGATATATCGCCGGTACGCTGTTCAGCAGGATCGCGCTGGCAGTCAAGGAAGACCTTACCAGGGAAACGTTTATCACTGCCATGCAGCAGGTAGGCAGCTTTGACCTCGGTGGTATCATCCTGGCTTTTTCTGAAGATGATAACCAGGGGCTGGATTCCGTCTACCTGACCAGCATTTATCCGAACATACATATTCTGCCTCGTCAATGATACGGTAGCGACGCATGCCCGGGAAAGGTGAAATAGGCCGCCTCAGCGGTGGTCGGGTCTGGCGCAAATCCCTTTCTTCTGCGCCGCTCATCGCGTCCCTGCTCGTCATCATGGTGCTCGCCCTGTTCATCGGTCTGTTCTGGAGTGTAAACGAGTATCAGTCATACCGGGAAAGCATCTTAAACATCAAGCAGAATTACAACTCCCAATACCGGTTCAGGGTGCGTGAAGAACTGGCAACGGTCATCGATTTCATCGAGTATAAACGTTCCCAGTCGGAGATGCGTATCGAAAGTGATCTGCGGGACAAAGTGCAGTCTGCCTTCAGCATCGCTTCCCATCTGTACAGCCTGAACAAGGATTCCTTTTCCGTCGAGGAAATGCGGGAGATGGTCACCGAGGTCCTGCGGCCGATACGCTGGAATGATGGTCGTGGTTACTATTTTATCGGCAGAGTTCAGCAGCAGGAAATTGATCTTTTCAGTGAAGAGCCCTATTGGGAGGGGAAAGGCGCGGATGAATTCATCGATGCACAGGGGCGTTCCGTCATCAATGACATTATCGCTATCCTTGAGGAGAAGGGCGCCGGTATCTATCGTTATGACCTCTTGAAGCCGGCCTTTCCCGGCAGAATATTCAGTAAAATTTCATTCGTTAAATATTTCAAACCGTTTGACTGGTTTATCGGGGCAGGAATATACAGCGATGATCTGGAGGGCAATCTTCAGGATGATGTCCTGGAGCGCATCAGCCGGATACGGTTTGGCAGCGACGGCGATCTCATCGGCTTCAGGGATGACGGCACTATTATTTTCAGCAGTGATGAGCGGCAGGTCGGCAGATCGATCCGTGATCTCTTGGACCATGACGGATTCCGTTATGGTGAGGAAATGCTGAAAATGGGCAGCCTGCCGGCACAACAGGGCTATGTCCAGTATGTTACCCCGACGAAGAACGCAAATGCGGCGCACCTGCACCAGAGACTGAGTTATGTGCGGGCCTATCCTGAATGGGGCTGGATATTGAGCGCCGGTATGTTCATGGACGAGATGGAAAATGCAATTGCCGATGAAACGATTACCTATCGGAGCATAGCATTCCGTAATGTCTATATGTTTATCGGTATGTTCATCGTCGCTGTCTTCTTCATGCTTCTCTTTGCCTATGTCTACTCCAAAAAAATAGAACGGGGGATTACCCTGTTTACCGACTTTTTTCGCGAAGCAGCCGATGAGAAGGTAAAGATAAAAATAGACGAGCTCACCTTCAGCGAGTTCGAGACCATCGGCTCCCTGGCAAACCAGATGGTTGATGACCGGATAGAAAAAGAGATGATTCTTCGACGCAATGAACTGCGTCTCGATACCTTGCTGCAACTGGGCATGATGGAACAGGAGAATCTGCAGGATAAATATGATTTTACCCTGCAGCGGGTCGTCCAGATAACCGGAAGTGATGAAGGGTATCTGGCACTGGTGAACAACAATCAGAGCTACCTGACTATCTGCTCGCGGGTGAAAGACAGTGAGGGATCCGGTGGTCGGGCTTCTCACCGGCCACTCACCTACCGGGTTGAGGAGGCCGGTATGGCGGGTAATGCGGTCCTGAAAAATGAGCCAGTCATGCACAATGTTTCCGTTGAAGAGAACTCGTTTCCTTACCATCACCGGGTGAAAAATCACCTGGATGTTCCGGTCCATGACGGGGATAAACTCGTTTTGGTCGGAGGAGTGTGCAACAAGACCGGTCCTTATGATACCGCCGACATCCGGCAGGTGAGTATGCTGCTCGAGGGACTCTGGCTGCACGTGGTGAAGACCTGTTCTGAAAAGGAGCTCGCCAATCTTGAACGGCAGGTCATTGCCATCAGCCAGAAAGAGAGGAACAGGATCGGGCAGGATCTGCATGACGGTCTCTGCTCCCATTTAACCGGTATCGAACTGCTGGCAAAGGCCCTGCAGCAGAAACTGGAAGCAAGATCCGCCGTTGAGGCGGTGCAGCTTGGCATTATCCGTGATTTGATCAGGGAGGGTGTTGAAAAAGCAGGACAGCTGGCGCGTGGTCTCTACCCGGTTCATGTGATCGAGCAGGGGCTGGAGGCAGCGATTGAAGAGCTGGTGGCCGAGATTCAGAGTTCCTATCGGGTGAAGTGTCATCTCCTCTTTGAACTGCCGCCTGCATGGGTAGATACCACTGTCCAGACGCATATCTATTATATTCTCAGAGAGGCTGCCTTTAATGCGGTCAAACATGGCAAACCCCGGGCGCTTGAGATTTCACTGACCATGTCCGGCAGCCGGTTTGCTATCCGGGTGCACGACGACGGCATCGGCTTTCAGGAGTCTTCAACCAGGAAGGGTATGGGGTTGCATACCATGAAATACCGGGCGAAGGCAATTGGCGCCGAGCTCGTTATTGATTCCAGTGCACAATCAGGAACAACGGTAACCATAGCTGTCGAGGCGGGGAATTATGTCTAGAATTCTTGTGGTTGATGACCATCCCATCTTTCGTATGGGGATGACGGAGCTGATAAATCAGGAGGAAGATCTTTCTGTCTGTGCGGTGGCAGAGGATATGGTCTCGGCACGAAAGGCCTATAGGAGTGAAACGCCCGATATGGCCGTGATTGATCTCTCTCTTGCCGGAGATAACGGGCTTGACCTGGTGAAAGAATTTGCCGCGGAACGGAAAAATTTTCCGATGCTGGTATTATCGATGCACGAAGAGTCTGTCTGGGCGGAGCGAGCCATTCGAGCCGGGGCAAAGGGCTACGTGATGAAGAAGGAGGCCTCCGAGTCAATTATATCGGCAATCAAGACGGTATTGCGGGGTAAAATCCATGTCAGCGAGTCGATGATGGCGCACCTGCTTGACAAGTTCCATGTCAATCCCGCCTGCCATGGCGCCCAGACAGTTGATATCCTGACCGATCGGGAGCTTGAGGTCTTTCGCCTTATCGGTACCGGGTTGTCTACCCGTGAGATTGCCGAACGAATGAGGCTTGGCATCAAGACCATCGGCACCTATCGCGAGAGAATCAAGCAGAAACTCAATATAAAGAGTGCTGCCGAATTGAGCAGACAGGCTGTTCTCTGGACCGAAAAAGAATGTTTCACCCCAGCATCCGGTGAGGTCTTGTAGGTGTTTTGCTTACGCTGGTAACGGGTAATTCCTTACTCAATAAAAGGCTCCGGCCTGATACCGTAATCCTTCCATTCTTATATACTGTCAGTATCCGTTAGCGGGAAGGCGCTGCTGCGCCCTCTTTCCTGAGATAACGCTCAATGACCGGTAATCATCCTGAACGCAAGGCCCGGACACCGTCCGCTTGGTGGATAAAACCCCTGCCGTCTGAGGTTTGTTAATGAGCAAGAAGTACACGACCTGTCTGCTTGCACCTGGTTTCAAAACGGCAGAGCTGGATCTGACCCCCGGGCAGCCTGTTTCCTGCGGAGACCGGAAGATCATGCTTGCCGGAGGGTTTCCTTCTCTTTTTCCCGATACGGTTTTCCCCCTGTCCGTCACCCTGCAATTGAACCGGGACCTGAGCGCTATGCCGGAATCGATGCTCGAGGAGATTGCCCGGGCGGAGCTGGGTCGCTACAATCGCGCGACGGTAAAGAACTTCAGGGTGGACCCGAGTTTTGTCGTCTGCGTGATTGCTGCCGACAGCGAACGGCTTGAAGGCTTTATTGATACCTACGGCGGTATCCTGGAGATTGAATCGCTTCTGCTTGAAGATGATCACCCGGGACATGCCCAGGTAACTGCAGTGGAAATAGCGGAGCGGACTTCCGGATACGAGATTGCAGCCACCGTGCGCGCACCGGTCGATCTGCAGGCCTGCACCTATTGCGGCTCCTGCGGAACAGCCTGTCCGGAAGACTGCATCAGTCCCGCACTTCGATTCGACTATCATCGCTGCACCTTCTGCCGCGAATGCGAAAAGGTCTGTGAAGAAAATGCCATCGATATATACGGGGTAGAGAAAAAGACGATTCATGCGCCGGCCATCATCGTGCTCGGCGATGTCAAACTCGATCTGCCGGAAGAGAGGAGCGGGATTTATTCCGAGACGCGGCTCGCTGAGTATTTTAAAACCCTGTCTGCCATGGAGGTTGAGGAAGCCCTCCAGTGCAACAACGCACGCTGCCATTTCAGCGGACGTTTGGGAGCTGGCTGCAACCTCTGTTACGAACAGTGCCCGGCTGGAGCGATCAGGCGCGATGGTGATGGGGTTCATGTCGACAGTCTGCTCTGCACCGAATGCGGCACCTGTGTTGCGGTGTGTCCGACAGGTGCCATCGACTATCACCGCTTTTCTGATGACTCCTTTATTGACTATTTCAGCACGCTCTCGCTGAATGCTGCCGATGCGCTTGTGCTGGGCCATAGTGACACCCTCCATCGCTACTGGTGGCGGGAGAAGGATCGATCATCAAAGAATATGCTTTTCCTCGAGTATCCCCGAATCGAGGCCCTTTCCCTTTTTCACTTTCTGCACCTGTTCAGCCGGGGGGCACGACAGGTAGTGCTTCTCGTTGATCCCCGGAGCAATCTTGATGCCTCCTGCTGCCGGGAGGCTGAACGTGCGGGCCGGTTGCTGGAATCCCTGTTCGGTGTTGCCGATCTGGTGAGGTTCTGTTCGACCGAGGAGCTTCGTATGTTTGCCGCACCGGCGCAGAGGCAGACAATCGACCACGTTCAGCAGCAGCCCTCAGTAAATAGGAGGCAGCGGCTGGTAGATCTGTTGCTTGACGGGTATCGCCATTCCGGCAAGGAGATCACGCTTGGCCGTGAAGACGGGGCTTTTGGCACCGTCTTCTGCGACTCCTCTCGCTGTACGCACTGTTTTGCCTGCCTCAACGAGTGCAAGGTCGGCGCCCTGCGTGCCGGTGACGAGGCCCATAGCCTGCTTTTTGATGCAGGCCTGTGCGTCGGGTGCGGTATCTGCGTCCGGATTTGCCCGGAGGATGCGCTCAAGCTCGGCAATGAGACGGTTCTCGGTCCGGCATGGCTCAACCCGATAGAACTGTCAAGGGCGGAACCGATGCTCTGCAAACAATGCGGTAAGGAATTCGGCACACGGAAGGGCTTTGAAAAGGTGATGAAAATACTGAACAGCAGGCATATGGCCGACAAGGGCCATTTTGAATATTGCGACACCTGCCGGGTCGTGAAACTCTTTGAATCGCATGAGCAGCCGCTATGAACAGCACGAGCGAGAAGGATATCAGCCGGGTAAGGCTGCGCTTTATTGACCTGATAAAATCGTTTTTCATCGGGCAGCCGGATGCGGAAAAACTGAGCCGATGGCGGGGAATATTTTCAGCCTTGTCCGCCGAAAAAATCAGTCCGCTTCTCGACAGCGCGGTGCTGCGGATACTGGAATTGCTTGACAGCAGAGGTTTGAAGGATATTCAGGATGAGTTTTACGTGCTGTTCAGCGATCCTTTCAGCGAGAACCCGGTCAGCCTGTCAGCTTCCTTTTATGCCGATGGCAAGAGTCATGGGCAGACCCTGGCCGACTTCAGGGGCTTTCTCGCTTCAGCCGGGGTTCGCAAGGCTGACTTCGTCCGTGATGCCGAGGATAGTCTGCCGGTCATGATTGATTGCCTGGCCAGCCTGATTGAACGGGAGAAAGAGGATGAGCTGAAGGCCCGGCAGCTTCAGGACGTGCTGGTATCTGATTATCTGGCGCCACTCGCCGAGCGTCTGGCGAGGGCTTTGCAAGAAAATGAACAAGCGCTGTTTTACGAGGCCTTTGGCCGGTTTGTGCTTGGTTATACCGAGCTTGATCAGGCCCTTTTCGAGGCAGTTTAGTGAGCTGAATGTTAGTGGATAAAATGAAGGAGCAATCAAGCACACGTTTCCACAAGGAGGAGATGATGAAAGAGGAAAAAGAGTTGAGACGTTCATTCCTCAAGCGCCTGCTGGCCGGATCGGCTGTTGTTGCGGCATCAATGGCGGGCAGCAAACCGGTAAAAGCGAAAACACCGGCACCGGTCCCGGGCGGGGGTGATGAAGTACTCTACCGGGAAACCAAGGCGTTCAAAAAGTACTATGAGACACTGTGATCCTGTAACCGCATGAAAAAATCTCAAAGAAACTCAAAAAGTTAACGAGATAAGGAGACTTGTACCATGGCCAAGAGCAAGATCAGAAAAGTTGCACCGGCTGATGCGACGAGCAGCGGTCGCCGTGTAACACTCAATCCAAAGGTTGCCAGACGC
>JAHEMX010000674.1 GCA_024643445.1 Desulfobulbaceae bacterium
AATGAGGATGGCAAGCGCAATCAGGTCAAAGACGAAACTGATGGCAAGGGATGAGACACATGACTGGCCGCTTACCCGGCACCCCCGGTTCAGCATGGCGATATAACTGAGTTCACCGAGGCGGGCCGGGAACATATCGACAAACATGTTCCGGCTCAGTGTAACCAGCAGGATATGAAACAGGGACGGAACCGTCTCCTCCGACGTTCGCAGCAGAAGCCGGTAGCGAAGGGCCTGCAGCACCGTCCTGACCAACGAGGCACCGAGGTACAGCAGAATAGTGGTTCCGGAAAAGGAAGACAGAACGGATAGAAGGCTGGAC
Organism: Desulfobulbaceae bacterium; assembly: GCA_024643445.1. GTDB lineage: Bacteria > Desulfobacterota > Desulfobulbia > Desulfobulbales > Desulfocapsaceae > Ww85. Next base: position 323 of record JAHEMX010000674.1, read on the forward strand.
CAGACGGCAGGCTCGGCAGACGACAGGGTAAAGTGAATCAGCAGTGCCAGAAGGGCCGCCGAGATCCCGCACGAGAGAAGCAATTTATGTATAAACCCATTCCTTATAACATCGGCGGAGATCATCATAGCATTCATTAAAACGGAGCCTGCCGGAAAAAGGGTTTTCCCCGACAGGCCTCCTAGAGTGTTTTCGTACGAGTCGAGAGGTCCTCATAACCATAACTGCCTTTGCGAATATTGAAAAACAGCAGCTCAGGCAGGGAGTAAATCATTCCCCTGAGCCCTTGCCACAGGTTTTCCGAACCATCTGTCGGCAGGTAAAATACTCCCCCAAGCGCATGCAGCGCCGCCCAGGCCAGATTAATCAGGCCAAGCGGCGGCCGGGCCCAGAGCAAATCATCGGTAAAAAACAGAAACGGTGTATCCTCCCGTCTCGGTTCATAGAGTGTCGAGGTGATGGAATTTCCTTCCCGAAACCACTGTTCAATCCCGCTTTCACCGGTGGGCAGCCCGGCCAGAGCCGCTATACGCCTGGCTGGAAAGACCTGCACCGGCTCAACCCGATAGTGCGTTTGAACCTTGTAGAAAAAATCATAAGGAATAAACACCCGATCCGCAACCGGGTCGATCCAGCCGCCAAGGAGATTTTCCGATTCCTCGGGCCCGGAGAAGCTGCGGTTGACGGTCCGCTGCAGATCGTTCACACAATTTTTAGTGATCAGGTGATAGGAATAGCGCCGTGAGATCTTCGCTGCCTGCTGCGCAAGATTTTCGCTCAGCAGAGAACGGGCGGCTGCAATAACCGAGGATGCAAGAGGGATAGTCTGCAGGGCTGCTGTCCCCCTTGCGGCAGGCACCATATATTCCGAGGCAAGCCGCACCGGCCGGCCAGAGTCAAGCGCGAAAGAAAGTTCAGCCGCCCTGCCGTGAACATTTTCAATTATCGTATAGAGAAGGCTGCTTTCCGTGCCCGACACATCCGGCAACCCATCCACCATCAGGATGGTTCTCTCCTGCAGCATTTTTCTCAAGCTCTGCAGATAGGACATTACCCCCTGGTCGGAAAAATCAATCATCTTGGTCGGGCCGTTTTCCGGAAACGGATCAAGGGTGAACAGAGTCCCTTTTTCTATCGACCGGTTGAGCGCATGGCACCTGGCCACCTCCAGCAGAATTGCCTCGCCGTTGTCAGGCCGCGGCGAGGCAAGCAGACGTGCAACCGTCCGCATTTTGTCTTTAAGCAAGGCTGCAAGCGCTTCTTCCTGCCGGAGGTCAAGTCCGATCATCTGCCTTGTCCCGAGTAAAGCGGCAGAACAGAGGCCGTTGCCATTGATCAGAACAGTAAGCATCGCCTGCCTTTTGAGCAGTCCGGACAACTCATCCAGGAGCATCGCTATCTTGGCTGGTTCCGCGATGTTTCCGTGCAAAACGTGAAAAAGAGAGGCAATACGCTGTTCATCCTGATATTTTTGTAAACTAAGAAAACCATGCCCCAGTACCTCGTCGATATATATCCGCAGATCCCGGCCAAAGGCTGACTCAGTTTTCCCGTGATCAAAAAAGCCAAATCCTGCAACAGCAATGTTCGGGATCTCCGCTCCAAGATCATTGAGCAGACCAATTCTTTCCTGCAGCAACCGCTCCCGGTATAAATCAGCTTGCTGTGTCGCCAGGGTTATGGTGAAAGAGGAACCGAGCCTACGGGCCGCTTCTTTCGCAAG
>JAHEMX010000675.1 GCA_024643445.1 Desulfobulbaceae bacterium
ATCGTGTCCGATCGTCTCAGATGATTCAATGGCGTGATTGCCAGATGGGCTTTCATGTACCGGTCATCTCTATGATACGCTTAGTATAGGTAATAACGCAAGAAAAGATGAGCAGCCTTGTTTCCAGGCCGGCTATCCTCCCGTCATTTTTTCCAGGATGGAGCAGAACAGGTTCAGGCAATTCAGGTTTCAGTGAGCCCGACAGCACAATCTGTTCGTACTCTGGTCGCGTATATACTAGAATGAAGCGTGTTTAAGGTTTACCTATCATCAAGGAGGTCACGCATGAACCTTATTACCAGAGCGATCCTGTTCACCCTGTTCGCAATACTTGTCCATTCGCCGGCAGCGGCCGATGAGTATGATAAAACCAGGAAGATATTCATGGATGCCGGCATCTCCCAGATGTTCAAAACGGCCTACGGCTACGCGCTGTTTCCAACGATCGGCAAGGCCGGTTTCGTGATCGGCGGGGCCTACGGTGAGGGGCGTGTTTATGAACGCGGCGCGTATATCGGCGACACATCGATGGCCCAGGCGACCATCGGCTTCCAGCTTGGCGCGGCCGGCTACAGCCAGGTTGTCTTTTTCGAGGACAAACGGGCGTTCGACAACTTCACCAGCGGCAGCTTCGAGTTCGGCGCCGAGGCGCAGGCCACCGTCCTGACGGCTGCAGCCGGCGCTTCGGCAAACACCTCCGGCAGCTCCTCCACCGCGAGCGGCGGCATGAACAACGCGGTAATCGGCAGCAGCGGCTACTACAAGGGGATGGCTACCTTTGCCGTTACCAAGGGGGGGCTGATGTACGAAGCCAGTATCGGCGGGCAGAAATTCGATTTCACCAGTCGTTAGCGGCAGGTAAACGCTCCCGCATCTTGCGGGGGCCTGCCACGGCCAGGCTCCTTTGTTCAAAAAGGCAGCTTTGCCCGCACCCCTGTCTCGCTGGCGATTTTCTTCAGGGATGCAAGCGTGTCTTCCGCCAGAAGCAAACCATCCCTGCGGTAACGTCTATCGTTATTGGCCTCGATTTCCCCGGGGTAAAACACTTCGTCGTGCCCCTGGGCCAGCGGTACCGATTTTATCTCTTCAAGGAACGCCTCCATGCGTGCAGCAAATTGCTCGAGCGGCTGAAAGGCCGCTATGTTCATGGCAACCATCAGGTGACCGCAATTACTTTTTTCCGCCGTCCGGTACGGGCTGTGCACGCCGGTAAGAAACCCGCTGCCGGTCAGCACGCCGGAGAGCATGTCCACCATCAGGGCAATCGCGTAGCCCTTGTGCCCGGCCATCGGCAGAATGATGCCGTCGATGGCCTCCTGCGGGTCGGTGGTAGGCTCGCCCGTACTGGTCAGTGCCCAGCCGAGCGGAATAGGCAGGTGCTTGTTGCGGGCGAGATAGATTTTTCCGCGGGCGACACCGGTGTTGGCCATATCCACCAGCAGCGGATGATATCGTCCGGCGGGTGCCGCGACCGACCACGGGTTGGTACCGATGATTTTCCTGCTGCCGCCCCACGGGGCCATGGCCGGCCCGCCGTTACTGGTGAGCAGCATCACGCAGCCATCGAGTGCGCCTAGGCGCGTGTAGTACATGCAGGTGCCGAAATGGTTGGAGGTATTTACCCCGACGACGGCTATGCCATGAGTCTTTGCCCGCCGCACCGCTTCCCTGCGCGCCAGGTCGGTCAGGACCTGGCCGACACCGTCGTGGCCGTTGATCACCGCAACCGCGCCGGCATCAACCTCAAATTCAGGGCTAGTGACGGGGTTCATCACGCCGTTTCGAATACGCTCGAGATACCAGCCGAGCCGCAGCACGCCGTGCGACTGATGCCCCCACAGATCAGCCTGCACGAGGGTATCGGCGACCAGCAAGGCATCGTCTTCCGGCATGCCGGCATCAGTATAGACAGAGGCGGCAAATTCTCGTAAGTCTTCAGCATCGATACGCTTGGCACTGGTCATAGGTCCCTCTCCAATTCAGGCAGGTGTAATGTACCCCGGAAATCTCCCGCGACACCCGTCAGGGGTTCAAACGGTCGATGT
>JAHEMX010000184.1 GCA_024643445.1 Desulfobulbaceae bacterium
CTGTGCTGCAAAACGATGCTTACCAGATTTTTACTCAAACCGAAGCACGCTTAATGGTGGATAGGATCAAGGTTTCAACCGGCAAAGGCTCGAAGGCAGACCAGAGCCACACATCTGTTGCAACAGATGTGTGGCAGTAACGCACTACTGTCGGATACTGAACAGAAACTTAAAGAATACAATTTTATCCTTTAATTTAAATAATTTAACATTTATTATTCACGCCAGAAGGGCAGAATCGCAGCCCTCAGTCCCTCACCTCCTTCTCCCCATCCTGCTCCTGTTCTTCCCCGCCCCTGGAGAATCATCGATACCTAAATCTATTATTCCATAATTTCATAACATTACCTACCAGTTCGCGTTTTTTAAGCAGATGAGCATTCCAGGCACTCTCTGTGCAACTACAGAAGTGTACGGATAACCGGCGTCACCCTGAAACAGGTATCATGCGGAGCCACAAAAATGGCGTATTACTATGGATTACCTGAAAAAATCGAGCAGGTTACGACAATGCTCCGGAACGAACACTGGTGTTGCTCGTATGTATTCTCCCTCAGGTGGCCAAATGGATTCATCTGTCCATTCTGCGGCAGGCATCATCCGTCCATGAAAGCCCGCCGTCGGTTCACCTGTCTTGATTGCGGAAAATCCACTTCACTGACCTCGGGCACCCTGATGCACGGCAGCAAGAAAACGCTCTCGGAGTGGCTCAGGGCGATCTGGTGGCTCTGCGGATCGACCGGGAATCATAACATCAGGGAACTGCAACAGATGCTTCAGCTCGGAAGCTACCAGACAGCCTGGTCCTGGATGCGAAAGCTCTACTGCGCCATGCAGCTGGCAGGACAGCAAATGTGCAGAGGGCCGGTGGAGATCGACTGCTCCACCCTGCCGCTGCCGGACAACAACGATATCACTGTTACTCTTGTTGCGGTGATTGAGATCAGGTTAACGGACTGGTCCACCGGCAGGGTAAGAATTGCAGCCCTTGATTGCCTCACTCCCGAGGCCATCGAGCAATTCCTGGAAGCGGCTGTCAAGCCGGGCGGTGTCGTATTTGCGCCGGACAAGGAACCCTTTCGATCTATCAACGGCTCCGGCTATCTCATTGCCATCGAACGGGGAAGGCTTTTTCATGACCATCTCAGTGCGCTCTTCCTGCACTTTAAACAGTGGTGCTCTGCAAAACATCAGCGATTGACCAGCATGGCGCTGCTGCGAAAACAGATTGCCCAGTTCAGTTTTTATAAAAACAGCACCCTCTGCATCAGCAGGCAACTCCTGTTCGAACAGCTGCTCCGGGCAATCCTCAGGCACCCCCCTGCGCCCAGCCATACACTGTCGGCGCATGCTGCCGCATCGGGAGGCACGACATGAAATTTTCTATCCAGTCCACCATTTTTCTGGGATTGCTGGCAGTTATCGGATTCATCGGGTTCAATTTCTATATCATCGGTACGCGCCTGCCCGAACGTTCCTACAGTCAATTTCTTGACGACATCGCCGCAGGATCCGTCAGAGAGGTAACCATCAGGGATGGCCAGATCACGGTCACCGGCGGCAGCGAACCCGACTTCACCACCTATTCACCTGATGTACCGGCACTGATTGGACTCCTGAGAAACCATGATGTCACCATCAATACCCGTCCCGCCTCGAGTATCAACGGTATACTGAAAGATATGCTTCTCGTCCTGCTGCTTCTGGGCGGATGGTTTATTTTCAGTAAAAAAAAATCAGCGGGCTCCTCCGATTTCAGCCGCGGGAAAATTTTCCAGAGCAGACACCAAAGCCTTACCAAGGTGAGTTTTGAGGATGTGGCGGGGATCACCGAGGCCAGGGAGGAACTCTGGGAGATCATCGATTTTCTCAAAGACCCGGCAAAATACAGCGGGCTCGGCGGTCGCATTCCAAAAGGCGTCCTGCTGCAGGGTCCGCCAGGTACCGGCAAAACACTGCTGGCAAAGGCGATCGCCGGTGAAGCCTCGGTTCCCTTCTACTCTATCGGCGGCTCCGACTTTGTTGAGATGTTTGCCGGCCTTGGCGCCTCGCGGGTGCGCAACCTTTTCAGTGAAGCCAAGAAAAAGGCCCCATGCATTATTTTCATCGACGAGATCGATGCCATCGGCGGCAAGCGCTCAGCCGAATCCGGCAACGGTTCCAGCGACGAACGGGAGCAGACACTGAACGCGCTTCTGGTGGAGATGGACGGTTTCAACTCCAACGAGACGGTCATTGTTGTCGCCGCAACCAACCGATCCGACATCCTCGACTCAGCCCTGCTGAGACCCGGCAGATTTGATCGACGGATAACCCTGCACCTGCCCGATATCAAGGGACGCCTGAAAATACTCGAGGTGCACGCCAGAAAAGTCGCCGTCAGCAACAACGTGGACCTCTCGCTCATCGCCCGGAGCACACCGGGATTCAGCGGTGCCGAGCTAGCCAATCTGGTCAATGAAGCGGCTCTTCTTGCGGCACGAAGAGAGAAGATCAGTATCAGCCTGAAGGAATTTGAAGACGCGCAGGATAAAATAATGATGGGACTTGAGCGCAAGAATGCGGTTATCAGCGAAAGTGCCCGTCGATTGACGGCCTACCACGAAGCAGGTCATGCAGCCATTGCCAAACTCCTGCCCGAAACGGACCCGCTGCATAAAATCACGATCATACCGCGCGGCCAGTCACTTGGCTTGACGCAACAGCTGCCCCTTGCTGAACACCTCACCTATACCCGGTCCTATCTGCTGAACAGAATAATGATCCTGCTCGGCGGCAGACTCGCCGAGGAAGTCATTTTTGGCGGACTTACAACTGGAGCCAGTAATGACCTGCAGACCGCCACCAGGATCGCGCATCGTCTGGTCTGCGAATTCGGCATGAACGAAAAGATAGGTCCGGTCTCCTGCCTGGAATATCTGCAGGCTGGCATCGGCGATGCTTCAGCCGTGCACTGGCAGCAGAGTCAGCAAACCCTGCAGGACATAGACAAGGAGATACGGCTTCATATCTTCAAATGCTACGAAGACACCCGGGTACTGATCGAAAAACATGGTGAATTTATACATATGCTTGCTGAATCACTGCTGCTCAATGAGACGATCGATGGCGAGGAAGTGGATATCATCTATCGTTGTTATCTCGGCCGGCGGCAAGGTTGATACGACCATCCATGCAACATGCAAACAGAAATGGGGACCGTTCATGAAACAGGTAAACACAACTTTTCCGCTGTCCTGCCTTATCCTGCTTCTCTGCCTGATCCTGCCGGCTTCAGCAGCAGCCGGCATGGATCGCGAAGAGGCTCCCGATGAGGTTTTTCTCAACAGCTTCAGCGACGTAGCCGTAGCCTTTGACCATCAGCTCCATGTCAGCTACGCCGCCTGCGTCGAATGCCATCATCATACCACCGGAGATACGCCTTCCGATCCGGTCTGCAACAGCTGCCATCGGTCCGGCGGTGAAGCGGACAGCGTGGCCTGCCGGGATTGTCATGCCAGAGACCGTTTCGGCCATGATTATCTCAGCAAACTCAACACGACTACCCGCTACCATATAGATATACCCGGACTGAAAGGTGCCTATCACCTGAGTTGTATGCGCTGCCATGAAGCAATTGGTACCGGCCCGACGGCCTGTGGGGACTGCCATCCGGCAAGAAAAATTCAGGGGCCCGTAAGGAAATGAAAAGAACGAAAAAACGGATCCGTTCTCATCAACAGGAAGGAACTGGTAACGGAGCCATTATCCACAGCGAGGTCAGCATGAAGCTTCGAGTGAACCGAAGAACATTTCTTGGAAGTATGGTATCGGCCGCTGCTTCTCTCTTTGTCGGCCAGACCGCAGAAAACGCTTCCGCCCATGATTTTACCGGGTATGAAAGCAGCAAGGGGGTGCTCGTTGATCTGAGCAGGTGCGTCGGCTGCCGCAGTTGCGAGGCAGCCTGTAACAAGGAGCAGGGGCTGCCGGAGCCGGAAATTGGATTTGATGACCTGTCTATTTTCAAACAAACCGGCCCAGACGGGAAAAGGCGTCCGGATGATAAAGCCTATACCGTGGTCAATGCATACGACCCGCCATTGCTGGATCATCCCCTATTCAGAAAGATCCAGTGCAACCACTGCCTTGAACCGGCCTGCCTGACCGCCTGTTTTGTGAATGCCTACACCAAGACACCCGAGGGTGCCGTGGTATACAACGCCGATGTCTGTGTGGGATGCCGGACCTGCATGATCGCCTGTCCCTTTTCAATCCCGGCATTTCGCTACTCAAGCGCTTTTCACCCGCGCATAATGAAATGCATCTTCTGTTATGACAGTAGACTGTCAAAGAACCTTCCGCCCGCCTGCGTCGAAGCCTGCCCCATGGAGGCCCTGACCTTTGGCGACCGGAAAACGCTGCTGCGCATCGCCAGGAACAGACTCAGGGAGCATCCCGGCCGCTATGTCCAGCATATCTACGGAGAATTCGAGGCGGGCGGCACGTCCTGGCTCTACCTCTCACCGGTACCGTTTGCCGACGCCGGTTTTGACATGCACGTGCCGAATCAGCCAATCATCAATTATGTCAAAGACTTCCTTGCTGTTGTACCGATGGTCCTGACCATCTGGCCTGGCCTTTTTGCCGGATTTTATCTCCTGTCAAGGCGCAGCGGCAAAGCCGCCATTCAGCCACCTCAACCGGAGGACTCAAGCGATGAAAATACTGGTCGATGAACAGCTGGGTCTGCCAATCATCAGAAACGAGAAAGCACCGCAGACGGCCTGGAAACTCCGGGAAAAACTGCTGCTCGGTCTTTCACCTTCGGACTATCGACGGGCTCTGATCAACAATCCGGTAAACTGGTTCCTGGCCCTTGTTCTGCTCGTGGGCCTGCCGCTGCTCGCCCAGCGTTATCTCTTCGGCCTGCAGGCCATCACCCACGGATCTCAAGACTATCCCTGGGGCATCATCCTGGGTTTCGGCCTGTTCGGCATGGTGCCGCTGTCCGCCTCCGGATTTCTACTGAGCACCGCGGTGGAAATTTTTGATCGCAAGGATTTTCAACCCATCGAGCGCCTGGCACTGCTCAACGGACTTCTTGGCTATTTTTTTGCCGTTGTCTTTCTGCTGGTCGATCTCGGCATGCCCTGGCGCCTTGCCTATCCGATGTTTGTGTCGTTCGGACCGGCTGCCGTCCTTTTCCTCGTTGCCTGGCATGTTGCGACCTACCTGTCGGTGCAGATTGCCGAAATGCTGCCTTCATTCTCGGAATGGGCGGATACTCCGGCTATTAAAAAGTTTATAAAAAAAATCGCACTCGGACTCACCATCGCCGGCATCATTCTCTCCACGTTGCACCAGGGAGCGCTGGGTGCACTCTTCTGCTATGCCCCGGCAAAAATTCATCCGCTCTGGATATCACCGGAATTTCAATGGATACATTTTTTCTGTTCCTCAATATTTGCCGGCCTCTGTATGGTTATTGTTGTGTCAAGCCTGATCAGAAGATTCATGACCTGGCGTTGCGACCGGAATTTCCTGGACAATCTCGATGAAATAACCATCGGCCTGGCCAGGGGCGCCTCCTATGGTCTGATTACCTATTTCATCATCAAGATTGTGGCGATTGCCCATGACCAGGAATGGCTCTATCTCGTTTCCGGCTGGGGGCTTTACTACCTGCTCGAGATTGTTCTGGCCGTGCTGCTCCCCTTATTTCTCTTTTCTTACGGGGTGCGCCACCGGATCATGGGTTTTCTTCGCTGGGGCTCGGTGATTGCCGTGCTGGGCATCGTCTGGAACCGTCTGAATACCGTCCTGATTACCTATAACTGGCAGCACCAGCAGGAAATACCCCACTGGAAAGAGGTATGGGTGGTGATTACGCTCCTGTCGATCTATTTCATCACCTACCGATTCATCCTCTACCGCCTGCCCGTTGTATTCACCTGGAAACAGGAGTAGCACCCTGCGGCGGGTCGCCTGCAGGCTGCGATAGGGTGGTCGCTCAGGTGTGCAACGCCGACACTTCTTCTATCTGCCGTAAAACAAACGCGGCGGCCGGAGTTCTTCATGCCAGATGGCATCGCAGGCATCAAGCGCTTGCTGAGGTAAAACAAGATCAACGGCAGCCATATTCTGTATAAACTGCTCAACGGTCGATGCCCCGCAGACGATGGAGGTAATGGTCTTGTTACTCAGAACCCAGGCAAGTGCGAATTCAGACAGCCGCATGCCATGGTCCCCGGCCAGCCCTGACAGCCTTTCAACTGCCCTGAAGCACGCATCATCCCAGTACGGCCGATTGTAGCGAAAACCGAGATGAGCGAGACTGAATCGAGCCCCCTCTATCGGCTTTTCGTCCTTTTTATATTTGCCGGAAAGAAAACCGGCGGCCATCGGGCTGAACACGCATACCCCCACACCCTCCTCATCGCACAGCGGCAGGAGCTCATATTCAACATCTCTGGCCAGCAGGTTGTAGGGAGGCTGGATGCAATCCCAGCGCGCCAGGTTCAGCTTATCACTGAGCCACAGCGCCTTGGAGAGTTGAAAAGCACGAAAGTTGGAACAACCGAGATAGCGCACTTTCCCTTGACGGACCATATCGTCCATGGCACGAAGCGTTTCATCGAGCGGTGTCCCGTAATCCGGCATGTGCGCATAATAGAGATCGAGGTAATCGGTTTTCAACCGTCGCAGACTCCCCTCGAGCGCCTGCATCAGGTGTTTTCGGGAGAGTCCCATATCATTGTGGCCGACACCCGCCCCCGCGGGCCAGGAATGAAACGCCCTCGGCCGGGCAAGATCTATCGGACCGCAATCCAGGGGTTCGCCGTATCTTTCATCCAGTTTGCGGATATGTCCTCCCTTCGATGCCAGCACAAGAGCATCCCGTTTTCCCTTGATCGCCTTGGCGACAAACTCCTCGGTCACCCCGTTGGCGTACATGTCGGCCGTGTCGATGAAGTTCACTCCCGCATCGATTGCGGCATGCATGATGTTTATGGATTCCTTCTCTTCCACCGGTCGGCCGAAGGTCATGGTCCCTAAACAAAATGAAGACACCTTGAGCCCCGTCCTGCCCATTTTCCGGTATTTCATCTTTCCCCTCCTGCGTATCGATTATTTTTAAAAATCATTTTCCGGTGTGATTTTAACAGATAATGTACCATTTCAACACCATCATTACCACAGGCAAGCCTTTGCCAGGGAAAAAACGGCAACGTTGAGAGTGTATTGGGATAAACGATTGCGCGCTTTGTACTACCCGGGTTCCGGAGACAGCAGGAAGATAGCCGTAGAGGACTTTTCTCAAGCCGGGTAGATGCAGGAACAGCAGCAGTTCATGGAAATTTCTCTTTTAGCTGCGATTTGGCCTGACAACC
>JAHEMX010000185.1 GCA_024643445.1 Desulfobulbaceae bacterium
GTACGGCGGCCGGCGAGGGAGCCCATGAGCCTTTTATGGCGTGCAACCTGATCGATTTTGGCGCGGTCGGCTATATACAGATTGACGCCGGCCGCATCGGCGGAATCACTTCTGCTTACGAGATCGCCCGTTATGCCCAGAAAACCGGTGTAACCTACGTCAATCATACCTTTACCACACAGCTGGCTCTCAGTGCTTCGCTGCAGCCTTATGCGGGGCTTGCAGCCAGCACATTCTGCGAGTATCCGGCAGAGGCGAGCAGCCTGGCGACGGCGTTGACGCTGGAATCCCTGTCGATCGACCCCGGCGGTATGGTGCATCTGCCCGAAAGACCCGGGCTCGGCCTGACACCGGATCCTGAAACGATACGTAAATACTTGCAGTCGGTAGAGATATTCGTCGATGATCAGTGCCTCTATGCCACACCTTCCGTGTAAGAATCGGTAGTCGTAGCCAGACGTGCAGGGGGCTTGTCCTTCCTTCTGCAGAACTGCGCCTTCATGAACGATCCAGACAAGGTGCCCAACAAATAAAAGAGTGTGAGGCCGTTCGCCGTTAGATCTTGTGGCGCTGAAGCGCTCTTGCAAAAAAAGAGAAAGCAGGTATAGTCGAGCTGCCCGAAAACCAACGAGGAGAGAACATGAAATCCGGCCTTAAAACACAGCATTTTGCCAGTGACAATTACGCCGGAATCTGTCCTGAAGCCTGGGACTATATGACGCAGGCCAATTCCGGACACGCCCCTGCTTACGGTGATGACGACTGGACGGCGATGGCTGCGGACAGGATCCGTGAGTTATTCGCGGCTGACTGTGAGGTGTTTTTCGTTTTCAATGGCACAGCCGGTAACGCGCTGGCACTTGCCTCAATGTGTCAATCCTACCATGCGGTGATCTGTCACCGGCTTGCCCATATCGAGACCGATGAATGCGGCGCTCCTGCTTTTTTCTCGGGCGGTGTTCAACTGATAACGGGCAGCGGGCCGGAAGGCAAACTCACCCCGGAGATGATCACGGATCTTGCCGGCCGGCGATCTGATCTTCATTTTTCTAAACCGCAGGTTGTCAGCCTTACCCAGGCGACCGAGGCCGGAACGCTCTATTCACTGCCGGAGGTCCGGATGCTTTGTGAAACCGCCCGTCAGCACGGGCTGAAGGTGCATATGGATGGCGCCCGATTTGCCAATGCCATAGCCGCTCTGGGCTGTAAACCGCACGATATTTCGGTCGCCTGTGGTGTTGATGTTCTCTGCTTCGGTGGTACGAAAAACGGAACCGGAGTTGGCGATGCCATTATTTTCTTCAACACCGGTCTGGCCAAAGATTTTGAATACCGCTGCAAACAGGCAGGGCAACTTTCCTCCAAAATGCGCTTTCTCGCCGCTCCCTGGGTCGGCATGCTGGAAAATGACAGGTGGCTGAAGAATGGAGGCCACGCCAATCATTGTGCAATGTTACTGGAAGCACGGTTGCGCGCCATAGCAGGCGTCAGGATCCTGTTTCCCCGGCAGGCCAACAGTGTCTATGTCCATATGGATGAGCGAGCATTTCAGGCGCTGGCCGGGCTGGGCTGGCGTTTTTACATCTTTCCTGAGGCCGGCGGTGCCCGGTTTATGTGTTCCTGGGATACCGAGATTGAGCAGGTTGAGAGGTTCGCCGATGATATAGCGGATATCCTCTCATCCATCTCGACCGATCGGGTCGCAACCGATGAGTAGGATACAGGCCAACGCCCTGCTGGTGCTTACGGCCATCATCTGGGGGACGACCTTTGTCGTGCAGCAGGTCGGAACCGGAGCTCTGCAGGCCATTACCTTTACCGGCACGAGAATGCTGGTTGGCGGATTTTTTATCCTGCCGCTGGCAATCCGTCAATTTGACAAGGTTCATGCGGGAGATCATCGTTTCCTTCTGGGGGACTGGCTGGGTATCGCAGTTACCGGTGTCGTGTTGTTTACTGCAGCGGCGATGCAGCAGTATGGCATTTTTCATACAACGGTGACAAATGCCGGCTTCTTGACCGCACTCTACGTCCCGCTGGTTCCCTTTCTTTCTTTTTTTGTGCTGAGGCGCAAGGTTCATTGGTCCGTGTGGCCTGCTTCTGTCTGCTGTGTCGTCGGTACCTATATCATGAGCGGGGCACAGGTCCTTGAGCTGCGCGCAGGTGACTTATGGGTGATCGGGGGGAGTTTCTTCTGGGCCTGCCATGTTATTCTTGTCGGTACGATGGCAATGCGGACCAGGGCTCCGCTGGTGGTAGCGTGCGGGCAGTTTTTTGTCTGCGGTATCTGTGGTATTGTCATCGGCATGCTAGTCGAGCAGCCGAGCGTTGCTGATGTTCGGTCGGCATGGTTCGGCATCCTTTATGCCGGACTCCTCTCTACCGGTGTCGGGTTCACGCTGCAGGTGGTTGCCCAGCGATTCACCCATGAGGCTGATGCTGCAATCATCCTGAGTGCGGAAACCGTGTTTGCGGCCCTGGCTGGTTTTATTTTTCTGGCAGAGCGATTGAGTATTCTGGAAGTGTCAGGGGCAGCCCTTATTCTCTCCGGTATCATCGCCGTACAATTGCTGCCGATGATGCGGGCGAAAGCTCGTCGGCTGGTGAGGCGTTCCTCTGCTGATGAGGCCTGAATTAGGTTGCTTTTTTCTTCTTTTTTTCTATAACAAGGTGAGCGACGAAACTTCTTTCCCATCCTTCACTCTTCGGCAGTTCAAGTAAAATGAGAGGACTCAGTATACCCGCCTGCCGGATCTGCTCCGGTGCCATCACCATTACTATCCAATCCATTGTTATTCCAACCTTTCATACCATTCTGGGAGAATACCATGTCCGTTCATGTTGCTCATCATCCATTGATTAATCATAAGCTCGGTCTGATGCGGGAAAAGAATATTCCCACTAAGGATTTCAGAGATCTCGCCTCCGAGGTGGCCCGCCTTCTGACCTATGAGGCGACGAAAGATCTTCCCACCCAGCCGAAGATTATCGAGGGCTGGGCTGGTCCGGTTGAGGTAGAAGAAATAATGGGAAAGAAGATTACCATCGTGCCGATACTCAGGGCCGGATTGGGAATGATGGATGGTGTTCTCGATATGATCCCCACCGCCAAGGTGAGCGTGGTCGGTTATTACCGGAACGAGGAGACCCTGCAGCCGGTTGAATATTATGTCAAAACAGCAAGCGAAATGGATAAGAGAATCGCCTTGATCCTTGATCCGATGCTGGCTACGGGCGGTACCCTGCTGGCCACCATCGAGACCTTGAAAAAGTCGGGCTGCCAAACCATCAAGGGTCTTTTCCTGGTCGCCGCACCGGAGGGAATCAAGCGCATTACAGACGCTCACCCTGATGTGGAGATTTTTGTTGCCGCAGTGGATGAGCGGTTGAATGAGGTCGGCTATATACTGCCTGGCCTTGGCGATGCCGGTGACAAGATATTTGGTACGAAGTAGATGCGCTTATGCTGTCCGGGGGGATGCACGGAGCTTTGAAACATGGTGCCCTTTACGGGCCTGAATAAATAAACAGGAGGGAGAACAGAACATGCAAGTTGATACACCAGACAGTACTTATCGATTTCGCCTTGGGGACGGTTTGCTGGGAGCACAGATGCTGTTTGTTGCCTTCGGTGCCCTCGTCCTGGTGCCGATCTTGACCGGGCTTGACCCCAACGTCGCCTTATTCACCGCTGGTGCCGGAACCTTGTTGTTCCAGGTTGTCACCAGGGGGAAGGTTCCTGTTTTCCTGGCATCATCGTTTGCCTTTATCGCCCCGATCTCATACGGTGTTAAAACCTGGGGTATTCCGGGGACATTGTGCGGGCTGGCTGCGGCCGGTCTGGTGTACGTCGTGCTCAGTTTTATTATTCGCATAAAGGGCAGTTACGTTCTTGAAAAATATTTGCCGCCTGTTATTACCGGTCCGGTCATCATGGTTATCGGTCTGGTTCTTGCTCCCGTTGCCGTGGGTATGGCAAACGGCAGCATCGGTGACGGCAGGATCGTCGGCTCTACGGCGATGATCATCTCTCTGGTCGCCCTGGTGACAACCATTGTTGTTTCTATTTTTGGTGGTGGCTTTTTACGCCTGATCCCGGTGCTGAGCGGTATAGCCGCCGGCTATCTTGCTTCCCTGGTGCTGGGGGTGATTGATTTTAAGCCGGTCATTGAGGCATCCTGGTTTGCCTTGCCAAATTTTACCGCACCGGAATGGAATTTAAACGCCGTTTTATATATTGTTCCGGTAGCCCTGGCCCCGGCAATTGAGCATTTTGGCGATATTCTCGCCATCGGTTCAATTACCGGTAAAGATTACGTGAAGGATCCCGGCGTGGAAAACACCATGCTCGGTGACGGTCTTGCCACATCGCTGGCCGCTTTTTTCGGCGGACCGCCCAACACCACCTATTCAGAGGTCACCGGTGCCGTCGCCCTGACCAGGGCCTTTAATCCGGCCATTATGACCTGGGCGGGAATCTGCGCGATTCTTCTTGCCTTCGTCGGGAAAATCGGCGCCTTTCTTTCAACAATTCCCAGCCCGGTTATGGGCGGCATCATGATCCTGCTCTTTGGTATGATAACCGTCGTCGGTATCAATACGCTGGTGAGGGCCGGAAAGGATCTGGCAACGCCGAGGAACCTGATCATCATCTCGGTCATACTGGTAAGCGGCATTGGCGGCATGAAGTTGAGCGCCGGGACGTTTGCTATCGAGAAGATCGGCCTCGCGGCTATTCTCGGCCTGCTGCTCAATTTTATTCTTCCCGCAGAGAAAAAATAATGAAACCCGGGCCGGCCGACGGACAGGAAGCCTGCCCGGGTCTGTTACTGCAGACGACTATTTTCTCTCCGGGGTGCCTTATACTCTTGCGATTCACTATTTCGTCATTATTTTCTGGTGTTAATGATGCAGAACCGCTTAACCACATTGCCGCTGTGAGGTGAGTCAGGTTACCAATGCGGTTAAGCACGGTTTTTTCTTCTGCATATGATTTGGCTATCTTGCAAAACCTGAAGTACCCTGCTTATTCAGTTGCGTGGCGGAAACTTGTTCAATTGCCGGCTGCTTGTTGGCTGCTCCATTCATCAACACCAAAAAGGAGATCACTACATGAAACCATTGAAACGGAAGTTGCTCGCATCTCTCTGTGGCGCGTCCCTTCTTGCCATGGGCGCAGTGAGTGTTCAGGCAAAAACACTCGTGTTCTGTTCCGAGGGAAGCCCGGAGGGCTTCAATCCGGCATTTTATACTGCCGGCACGACCTTTGACGCCTCCTCCCGGGCTATTTTTAACCGGCTTGTCGAGTTCGATCGCGGTACCACCAAAATCGGACCAGCCCTGGCGGAAAAGTGGGATGTCTCTGCCGACGGCCTGGAATACACCTTTTATCTCAGAAAGGGGGTCAAGTGGCAGACCACCAAGGAATTCAAGCCGACGCGTGATTTCAATGCCGAGGACGTTGTATTTTCCTTCAAGCGTCAGCTCGATAAGGAGCATCCGTACCACAAGGTTTCCAATGGCACCTTCGAGTATTTTGAAGGCATGTCCATGCCTGATCTGCTGAAAGATGTGGTAAAGGTTGATGATTATACCGTAAAGTTTCAGCTCAACCGCCCTGAAGCACCGATGATTGCCAACCTCGGTATGGATTTTGCCTCTATCTTCTCCAAGGAATATGCCGATCAATTGATGGCGGCCGGAACCCCCGAACTCATTGACCAGAATCCTGTTGGTACCGGGCCGTTCCAGCTTGTTGCATACCAGAAAGATGCAGTAATCCGCTATAAGGCCCATCCCGACTACTGGGCCGGCAAGGCGGCGATCGACGACCTGGTCTTTGCCATTACCCCGGATGCGTCGGTCCGTTACCAAAAGCTCAAAGCCGGTGAATGTCAGGTCATGCCATACCCCAATCCGGCAGATCTTGCAGCGATGGCCAAGGACCCTGACATCAACCTGCTGCAGCAGGAAGGGTTGAATGTCGGTTACCTGGCCTACAGTACCATGGTTGCACCGTTCGACAATCCCAAGGTCAGAAAAGCCCTGAACATGGCAATCAACAAGCAGGCGATCCTTGACGCCGTATTCCAGGGTGCTGGGAAAGTGGCGAAAAACCCGATCCCGCCGACCATCTGGTCTTACAATGATGCCGTCCAGGACGATCCGTACGATCCTGAGGCAGCGAAGAAGATGCTTGAGGCTGAAGGTGTCAAGGGGTTGAAAATGAAGATCTGGGCCATGCCGGTACAGCGTCCGTATAACCCGAATGCCCGCCGCATGGCGGAGCTCATCCAGGCTGACTTTGCCAAGGTCGGCGTCGAGGCCGAGATTGTTTCTTACGAATGGGGTGAATACCTCAAACGTTCCAAAGACAAGGACCGGGACGGTGCTGTATTGCTTGGCTGGACAGGTGATAACGGCGATCCTGATAACTTCCTTGCCGTGCTGCTCGGCTGCGATGCGGTGGGCGGATCCAACCGGGCAAACTGGTGTTACAAGCCGTTTGAAGACCTCATCCAGAAGGCAAAGGTTGTCTCTGATCCTGCCGAGCGTACCAAGCTTTATGAACAGGCCCAGATCGTCTTCAAAGAGCAGGCCCCGTGGGCAACCATCGCCCATTCGGTTGTATTCAAGCCGATTCGTAAAGAGGTCGTCGATTTTCGTATCGACCCGTTCGGCGGACATATCTTTTACGGGGTTGACCTGAAGTAGTTTTAATTTCAACCAAAAAGGCCGGGCACCCGGTGCCCGGCCTTTGAGTCATACTATGTGGCATTCCGCACTTTTCCCTGCGTTTAGTTCAGCATTCTTCCCGGCCTAAATGTTTGCATTTATCCTGAAAAAGATTGGCGTCGTGATACCGACCTTTCTCGGCGTCACCCTGATCGCCTTTACCTTTATCAGACTGCTTCCCGGTGACCCGGTAATGCTGATGGCGGGTGAACGCGGCATGACTGAAGAGCGTCATGCCAGGCTGATGACCGAGTTCGGTTTTGACCGGCCGATTCTGGTGCAGTATGGGAGCTATCTCAATAATCTCATGCACGGCAATTTCGGTACCTCGATCATCACCAAAAAACCGGTTTTCGAAGAGTTCATGACGCTGTTTCCGGCAACCGTTGAACTCTCGATCTGTGCACTCGTCCTTGCTGTTTTCGTCGGTCTGCCCGTCGGTATGCTTGCCGCGGTCAGGCGGGGTACTGTGTTTGACCACACCGTGATGGCAGGGGCTCTGACCGGATATTCGATGCCGATTTTCTGGTGGGGGCTGCTGCTGATCATCCTGTTTTCCGGTATTCTGGGCTGGACGCCAGTTTCCGGCAGAATTTCGCTGATCT
>JAHEMX010000676.1 GCA_024643445.1 Desulfobulbaceae bacterium
ATGAAATCCGTCGCTGCGGCAAGGGTGAAGACGAGAAAGGTCGCCAGCTCAACTCCGGTTGTCTGGGGCGCCATGAAAAGCGCGATCAGCAGCGGAATAAGAACAAAGCGTGAGGCGGTGAGGATGTTGGGCAGATTCAGCAGGTGCATGGGATCCCCTACTGGACGGTTACCAGGCCTCCGACCCGGATCGACGAGCTGTCGAAAGCATCAACGACCTGCCCCCTGCCATACCCCTGGTAGTAGGCAAGAACGCGTTTGACGTACTGCACGGTTTCCGGTATGCGCGGCACCCGCTGCACCCGTTTGACCAGGGATGGCCCGGCATTGTAGGCGGCCAGGGCCAGGGTCAGATCTCCCTCGAAGATCTGCAGCAGGTAGCGCAGGTAGCGCGTGCCGCCGTCGATATTCTGATCCGGGTTAAAGGGATCGCTGACATTGAGTTCCCGCGCTGTTTCCGGCATCAGCTGCATGAGGCCCTTGGCACCACGGTCTGATACCGCATGGCGGTTGAAGTCCGATTCGGCCCTGATGACCGCTTTTATCAGGTTGGGATCGATCTTGTAGCGTTTGCCGTACTGGGCGATATACTCGTCATAGGCACGATGCGCGCCCAGGCCGCTCCAAACCGGTCTGTCGGAGAACGTGGCCGGCTGTTTTCTCTGAAACGGCACGCAATTGCCGGACTCGGGCAGATTGGTGAAATGTTTGTTGCCGTTCTCTTCCTGACAGATATAGATGGCTGCTGCCCGGGTTTCCGGCTGCCATCCCGGCAGGACCGAGGCGAACAGCACGGCACCGAGAAGCAGCAGGGGAAAGCGTGAAAGACCCGCTGCTTGCAGGACCCGGCCTGGCGTGAAAGAGCCGGGCCTCATTTGGCCCGTTTCTCCCAGTCGGCCAGAAACTGCTCCATACCGATATCGGTCAGCGGATGTTTTGCCAGCTGGGCGATAACCTTGAAGGGGATGGTGGCGATGTCGGCCCCGATAAGCGCGGCGTCCACCACATGCATCGGGCTCCGGATGCTGGCCACGATAACTTCGCTCTGGTAGCCGTAGTTGGCATAGACCGTCATGATGTCGCTGACGAGATCCATGCCCTGCAGGCTGATATCGTCGAGCCTGCCGACAAAGGGGCTGACATAGGTCGCCCCGGCCTTGGCGGCGAGCAGCGCCTGGGCCGTTGAAAAGATCAGGGTGACATTGGTGTTTATTCCTTCCGCCGTCAGCTGCTTGACCGCCTTCATGCCCTCGACGATCATCGGAATTTTCACGACAATCTTATCGCTCATCGCGGCGAGTTCGCGTGCCTCCTTGAGCATGCCCGGCGCATCGAGACTGACCACCTCGGCGCTTACCGGCCCGTCGACCACCCGGCAGATCTCCTTGAGGATATCGTGAAACGGCCGCCCTTCCCTGGCCACCAGCGAGGGATTCGTTGTAACACCATCGACCATTCCCATCTCGACGCCCTGCCTGATTTCATCAAGGTTGGCGGTATCAATAAAAAATTTCATTCATCTTCTCCCTGAGCGGATACAAATTTGTCGTGACACGCCCTGCTGCAGAAGTAGTGGGTTTCGTCTTCACCATTGAGCTGATGCGCCTGCTGTTTTGGCACAAGCTTGCCGCAAACGGGGTCCTCAACGAGTATATCCGTTATTTTCCCGGGTTCTCCGGGTGTCTTGCTGTCGTCACTTTTCTTGAGATTTGCGGCGATAAGCCGGTACCCAATATAAACCAAAACGGCCAGGATAATAATTCTGAGAGGACCCAACCTGCCTCCTGATCTGAAAAAATTGATTGCACTGAACCGGTGCCTGAAATCACCGGCAACAATTTATTATAGCCAACCGGATGGAAATGTCGAAACATTCTTGCGGGTAGCCTGCATATTCGTCCTGCCGCCCGATCCCTGTGTTATGCAAAACGATTTTATCTTCGTGATATCAACAATATGGATCACGACGAGACTTCCTTCAGGGAGACGGGCGGCAAAGGTTCCCGCCGGCCGTGATCTTGAGCTT
>JAHEMX010000677.1 GCA_024643445.1 Desulfobulbaceae bacterium
CCGGAAGAGGTCACTGAAATGCAGCGGACCGCCAAGACTGCCGAAGTGGTGAGCTCAACCTTTGATGAACCGCCCCAGCGACATATTCAGGTCGCGGAAATGGTCATTGAAAAGGCCAAACGACTGGTCGAGCACAAGAAAGATGTGGTTATCCTCCTTGACAGTATCACCAGGCTGGCCCGAGCCTACAATACCGTCACCCCGGCGAGCGGTAAAATTCTCTCCGGTGGTGTTGAGGCAAATGCCCTGCACCGGCCGAAACGGTTTTTTGGTGCCGCCAGAAATATCGAGGAAGGCGGCAGCCTGACGATTCTCGCCACGGCATTGATCGAGACCGGCTCCAAGATGGATGATGTCATCTTTGAGGAATTCAAGGGAACCGGCAATATGGAACTCATTCTTGACAGGAAGATGGCCGACAAACGAATTTTCCCGGCCATCGACATCAAGCGTTCAGGTACCCGTAAAGAAGATCTGCTGCTGAAAGACGATGTGTTGAATCGCATCTGGATTCTGCGCAAGCTTCTGACGGCGATGAATCCGGCCGACGGCATGGATTTTCTGGTCGATAAACTCAAGGCCCAGAAGACGAATCAGGATTTTCTTGATTCGATGAATGGTTGATATTCCGTTATCTGCTGGCTGCGCAGGAAACCGAAGTGTGTTGTCAGGCACCCCGGGGGTGTTTTACGATCCATATTTTCCTTGTTTTTTTCTGCCAAGAAGGTAATATTGCCAGGTTAGGTGTTAGTAAAAACGTTTGAACTATTATAAAGATTCTGTTTCGAAGTACTGAGGGCTGACATGAAAAAAGATATACACCCGAAATATAAAACTATTAATGCGACCTGTGCCTGTGGCAGCAGCTTTGAGATCGGTTCTGTTCTGCCTGAACTCAAGGTTGAGATCTGTTCGGCTTGTCATCCGTTTTTCACCGGAAAACAAAAATTGATTGATACAGCAGGACGAATTGAAAAATTCCGTCGGCGTTACGCCAAGCATTACGAGACACAAGAAACGGAATAACCATTTCCTGCCGGCACGCCGTCAGGTCGAATCGGTCTATTTAAGTCCACAGTAATGGTCCTCATTACTGTGGACTTTTTCTTTTAGGATGCACCATTGATGACGTCCCATAAGGCTGGTGACAAGCATGCTTGAGAGATTTCATGATATAGAGGAAAAACTGGCCAATCTGGAGGGGCGCCTGTCCGATCCCGCCCTGATCGCCAACCAGCAGGAGTATCAGAAAGCAGTCAAGGAGCATGCACAGCTGACCCGCCTTGCCGCCTTGTGCCGGACCGCTAAAAAAATTGAGCGGCAGATAAAGGATAACCGCTCGATAATCCAGGATGAAAGCGAGGACGCTGAAATCCGGGAGCTCGCCAAGGCTGAATTGAACGATCTGGAAGAGCAGCACAAGAAGCTGGAGACCGACATCCAGGTCTTCCTGCTTCCCAAAGATCCAAATGATGAGCGGAACACCTTTCTGGAAATCCGCGCCGGCACCGGCGGTGATGAAGCGGCGCTCTTTGTCGGGGATCTTTTCCGGATGTATTCCCGGTATGCAGAGACGATGGGCTGGAAAGTCGAAGTCATCACCTCGAGTCCGCTTGGTATTGGCGGATTCAAGGAAATCATCGGGCTGGTCCGGGGGGATCATGTCTATTCCAAGTTGAAATTCGAGAGCGGTGTGCACCGGGTGCAGCGCGTTCCAGCAACTGAAACACAAGGCCGCATCCATACCTCTGCGGTAACCGTGGCTATTCTTCCCGAGGCGGACGAAGTTGAGGTGGACATCAAGATGAGCGAACTGAAGATAGATATCTACCGCTCTTCAGGTCCCGGCGGGCAGAGCGTAAACACAACCGATTCAGCCGTTCGTATCACTCATCTGCCGACCGGACTCGTGGTTATCTGCCAGGACGAACGGTCGCAGCATAAAAACAAGGCCAAGGCATTAACGGTGCTTCGAGCCCGCCTTCTCGACCGGCTGGAACAGGAGCAGCAGGACCAGATATCC
>JAHEMX010000186.1 GCA_024643445.1 Desulfobulbaceae bacterium
CAGGACGAGCGGTCGCAGCATAAAAACAAGGCCAAGGCGTTAACGGTGCTTCGTGCCCGCCTTCTCGACCGGCTGGAACAGGAGCAGCAGGACCAGATATCCGGTGACCGAAAAAGCCAGGTAGGAAGCGGCGACCGCAGCGAGCGAATTCGAACCTATAATTTTCCCCAGGGCAGAATGACCGATCATCGTATCAACCTCACACTGTACCGGCTGGAAGCGATCATGAACGGCAAGCTGGATGAGGTGATATTCCCGCTTATTGCCTATGATCAATCCAAAAAACTTGAAGCCCTGCAGTAATCCATACCAGAGTCTCAGATGAGCACAGTGCCGGACGGAATGGTCATTGGCGATATTCTCCGGCAGGCAATTTCCGAGCTTGAATCTGCCGGTATAATAGAAGCGCGCATCGATGCCGAACTGCTTCTCGGTTTTTCCCTGGGAAAAACGAGAACCGGCCTGTATCTCGCCGCCCGTGACAACATTACGACAGAACAGGCCGCTCTGTTTCAGGATCATCTGAGCAGAAGAGCTGCGCGGGAACCGGTGGCCTATATCATTGGTGAAAGGGAATTCTGGTCACTTTCGTTTGCTGTGTCACCTGCCGTGCTGATACCCCGGCCGGAAACCGAATTTCTGCTGGAGGTCGCCCTGGCCAGGAAAAACCCCGAAGTGCAGGAAAGGCAATGTCTTGATCTGTGCTGCGGCAGCGGTGTCATCGCTATTGTTCTGGCGCGGGAACTTGCTCGTGTTGTGGTCGCACTTGATATATCTATGGCGGCGCTTAAGGTTGCCCGGAGCAATTGCCGGCGACACGGCGTCGATGATCGGGTCGCTCTGGTCAGAGGCGATCTGGGCTGCTGTTTTTCTGAGAATGAGCCTTTTTCCCTGATCGTCTCGAACCCCCCCTACATCAGGCGGGACGAGATAGACGATCTTCTTGAACCCGAGGTAAGCCGACATGAACCGCGGCTGGCTCTGGATGGCGGTGTGTCCGGGCTGGATTCTCTCATCAGGATAACAGACATGCTGCCGCGGCTGTTATGCCGCGGGGGTGATGCCTTTTTCGAGATTGGCGATCAGCAGGGAAGACAGGTGCAGGAGCTGTTCCTCGGGACCAATCAAGGTTGCGCCTATGCGTTTGCTGATATAATAAAAGACTACACCGGTCGTGATCGCGTTATTCATGTTCGTAAGAGCTGACAGCGCCGCACCTTTTTTATCTGTCTGGCCGGTAAGATGAGCAACAGTGCTCTCAAACAACGTGACGTCTTGCCGGACGATCCTGCCAGTCGAGTGAAATACCATGGAAAAATTGATCATTGAAGGCGGCCGGCCCCTGTATGGAAAGTTATCCGTCAGCGGGGCAAAGAACGCTGCTTTACCGCTGCTTGCCGCCACCCTCCTGGCACCTGGTGAGCATATCCTGCGGAATGTCCCGGATTTACGCGATACGAGGACCATTTTATCTCTCTTGGGTGAACTCGGCGCAACCTGGCGAAGAGAGGGCGCAACCTGTTTCATAGACAGTACGAACATCGTCTATGCCGAAGTTTCCTATGATCTGGTAAAAACCATGCGTGCGTCCGTGCTGGTCCTCGGTCCGCTGATCGCGCGTCTTGGCAGGGCCAAGGTATCGCTGCCGGGCGGATGCGCCATCGGAGAGAGACCGATCAATTTTCATATCAGCGGTTTCGAAAAATTTGGTGTGCACTGTCGTCTTGAGAAGGGTTATGTGGAAGCCGTGATCGAAGGCAGGCTGCAGGGGGCTTCGATCTATTTTGATATCCCCTCGGTAACGGGAACCGAGAACCTTCTTATGGCCGCCGTGATGGCCCAGGGAACGACCGTCATCAAGAACGCCGCCCGTGAGCCGGAAATCGGCAATCTGATCGATATGCTGTCTCATATGGGAGCAGATATCGAAGGACGCGGCAGTGATCAGCTGACGATACATGGTGTAACCCGCCTGCATGCTGCCGAAACCGACATTATTCCCGATCGTATTGAAACGGGAACCTATCTCATTGCCGTTGCAGCTGCCGGTGGAGAGGCAACCATTACCGATTGTGAGCCGGCGCATCTGCCGGCCCTGCTGGACAAACTCAAGGAGACCGGAGCCCGGATTGTAACGGCAGATCGTTCAATAACCGTCAGCGTTACCCCGGAATGGAGGAAGCGGTTGAAAAGTGTTGATATCAAGACCATGCCTTATCCGGGCTATCCTACTGATCTTCAGGCCCAGTTCATGGCGCTGATGACCCTCAGCAGCAGCATCTGTGTTATCAAGGAGACCATTTTTGAAAACCGCTTCATGCATGTCGCGGAACTTCGTCGCATGGGAGCATCCATCAGGACGGAAGGCAACAATGCCGTGGTAACCGGGCGGGGGCCGGATGGCCTGAGCGGGGCGAGGGTAATGGCGACTGATCTCAGAGCCAGTTCCTCACTGGTGGTGGCCGGCCTCGCCGCATCAGGGAGAACGGAGATTTCCAGAATTTATCATCTGGAGCGCGGTTATGAAAACCTTGTTGGCAAACTGAGCGGTCTGGGGGCGAGAATCTGGAAGGAGCGGGATTAACCGTCAGCCTCGTCGTTTTCTTCCGGATCGGGCATCAACAGCCGAAAGCATGCACCGCCGTTCTCCGAACGATCAACGATGATGGTGCCATTGTGGGCCTCAACGATCTGCCTTACTATTGCCAGGCCAAGGCCTGTTCCATCCGGCCGCGTGGTGAAGAACGGTTCGAAAATCTGTTTCATCTGTTCAGGCTCAATGCCGATGCCGTTGTCGGAAACGGAGATGCTGCTCATCCGGGCATTATCCGGGAGCTCCCGCTTACCGGCGCTGATGACAATGTGCTCTTCTCCCGGCGGGCAAAAGGCCACCGCGTTGTTTATGAAGTGGCTGATCACCGTAAAAATCTGCTTTTCATCCGCCCATAGTCGATAGAGCGGATCTATCTGAAGATCGATAACACAGGATTGCGGCCATTTCTGATCAGCCCTGCAGACCTGCAGAATCTCCACGACACAGGGGTGCAGCAGAAACCAGTCCCGGTCAACAGTGTCGGGACGGGCAAATTTAAGGAAGTCTGTAATGGTTTTAGCCAGACGATCAGACTCTCTCAGAATGATTTTGGTCAGTTCATAGTGGTGATTCGGCTCATCTGCTCTGCCTGAAAAATCCTGGGCGAGCAGTTGTGCTGAGCCGGAAATGGCGGCAAGCGGGTTGCGGAAATCGTGCGCTATTCCGGCACTCATCATACCGATTGCGGCCAGCTTTTCCGCCTGGCGCATCTGAGCCTCAAGACGTTCAATTTCCCCGATGTCCTTGAGGGTGAAAATGGTGATATCCGTTTCCGGTGCCATCTGCTGTTCAGCCTGTCCGCCTTGGTAGGAGGACTTCAATGCCGCATGGGCGTAGCCGATTCGAATCTTTTGGTTATCCGGGCGCTTGAAATCACAGGCTTTACGCGGGGAGTCTTCTCTGAGGTCTATGTCCGGAAAGGTGCTCTCCAGCGATCTGCCGACCATCTCGGCGATTTTCAATCCGGTTATATCCGTTGTCGCATTGTTTGCCGAGGTAATGATACCGGATCCGTCAATGGTTACAATTCCGGTTGTGATGTTGTCGAAAATCTGCTTGTAGAGAAATGAAATGCGGTCGAAATCATGCTGTGTGCTGGTCAATGCCTCGGTAGTCCGTTTCAGACGCGAACCAAACATGGCACTGATCACCGCAGCAAGGAAAAAAGTCAGCCCCTTGGTGGCAAAGTGGTTGACACTGTTATACAGGTCGCTCGCTTCCAGCATACCGTTATGGGTAAGGTAATCGGGCAGGATGCCGAGGTACTCCAGCAGGAGTATGGCTGCGTAGAGAATGGTGGAGGCTGCGGCCCCGATGAGGCCGCCCTTGATCGGAATCAGAAGCCCGCTGGCAATGATCGGGAAAAAGAATACCGATGTGAAAATGGAGTATGAAGCTCCGGAAAAATAAACGATTAACGAGGCAAAGAGTACATCAATCAAGGTCTGAAGAAAACCGAATCGACGGTATTCCCAGTGATCACCGGTTATCCTGATAAGATAAACGGCGGAGCCAATGGTCAGCAGAAAAACGGCTAGAATGATGAGCGTGAGCAGATTGGCGGGAATGGTGATAACATCGAACCGCTGGTCTGACATGATCAGGATGATCCCGGCAAGAAGCGTATAAAAGATAATACGCAGCAGCAGCATCCAGAGGAGCTGCTGCTTCATGATCTGCTCTATGGAACCGGTCGTCCTCTGTCCGGGATTCACTCTCGTGGAACCAGTCATACGATTGCTGCTTTAGAGGCCATATTTTTTAACCTTGTAGCGGAGCGATCTGAAACTGACACGCAGCAGGTCCGCAGCTTTGGTCTTGGAATTTCCCGTCTTGTCGAGGGCATGTGATATCATTCGTTTTTCAAGATCCTCAACGATATTGTCCAGACCCCTGTCGTAAAGTTCCTGTTCATCACTGATGACGAGAAACGGTGCCGTTTCCATAACCGTCTCCGGCTTGGCTGTCCTCGGGGATGTATTGAGTGAGAGGTTTTCCGGGAGAATGATGTTCGACGTTTCAAGTGCGACGCCGCGCTCTATGATATTTTCAAGTTCCCGAACATTGCCTGGGAAATTGTAATTCATCAGCACTTCCAGGGCATAGGATGATATTTCTCTGACCTCTTTGGCCAGGCGATTGGAGTATTTCCGCAGAAAATGCTGAACGAGCAGGGGAATGTCTGATTTGCGTTCCCTCAGGGCCGGCACCCTGATCGGCACGACGGCCAGCCGGTAAAACAGGTCTTCCCTGAAGTTGCCTTTCTCTATCTCGTCTTCCAGGATCTTGTTGGTCGCGGCGATGATTCTTACATCTATGGCCACATTTTTGGTGCCACCGACCGGTTTGATCTCACGTTCCTGCAGGACGCGCAGCAACTTTGTCTGAATGATGGGGGTCAGTTCTCCGATCTCGTCGAGAAAGGCGGTTCCCTGGTGTGCTTCCTGAAAGAGACCTGGCTTGTTGGCGATCGCGCCGGTAAATGAGCCTTTGACGTGACCAAACAGCTCGCTTTCCATCAGCTCCGCCGGGATAGCGCTGCAGGTAATCGGGATGAAAGGGCTTGCTTTGACCCTGCTCTTGGAATGGATGGCCTGCGCCACCAGTTCCTTTCCTGTTCCTGATTCGCCGTAAATCAACACGTTTGCCGGGGTTGGCGCGATGCGGTTGATCATGTCGAATATCTTCAACATCTCCCTGCTCTTGCCGATAATATGCGGGAAGAGCAGCTCGGCCTGATCCTCTTTAAGCGTTGAGTCTTCCCGATTGGTGGCGTTATAGATGACGGATTTTATCTCATCGACATTAAATGGCTTGCTGATATAGTCATAGGCTCCGTCTTTCATCGCTTGAACCGCATCATTCGGCGAAGCAAAGGCCGTAACCATAACCACCGGCAGATCGGGTTTCTCCCCTTTTATAAATGAAAGAAGTTCGAGCCCGCTCATGCCGGGCATGCGGATGTCCGTGATGACCAGGTCAATCTCTGAGTCGTTCAGGCAGCGCTGCGCCTGTTTGCCATCCGGGGCGGTGAGAACCTGATAGCCTTCCTTTACGAGGAGGATTTTCAGGAAATCCCGCATGCTCTGTTCATCGTCAACTACGAGTATCGTACGCATGGCTGTAATTGTTTACTGGTATGAGGTTGGTCTCTTTGCCTGGATCAGTGTCAATCTCTTCGTAGTGGAAAAGATGTGATATTCTATCGTAATAAATATGAAAATGCCAATCTTGTTATTGTCGCTCGGCCGAACTGTCCCCGTCATCGTATTTCTCTGACAGGGGAGGGGTCCCTTTCCTGTCCTGGGTCTGCTGTTTATCCGGGTACGAGGGACCGGAAAATTTCATGAGCATTTCTGCATAAAATACGTAACAATTTGCAAACAATATATTGAGAAATGGTATTCTGCCTGCAAAATGAGCTGTCTTGTGTCCGGTACACAATCCGCCCCATGCAAACAAGTGTTCACCAGAGGCGAGTCGATACCGCCCGCTCGCCTGCATTGCTTTAGCGGTTTACCCGCCCATGCGATGGTAAATCGCAAGACTTCTTGCTGCACTGGTGGTCTCAACTCGTGAAATATCCGGGCTAAGCATTGCAAAAAAATTGTGCAGATGGTAATGGATGCCATGCAAAGAGCATAGAAATTTTAGCTGAGGATGTTTCAGAACCAGTATGGAAAAACAGCTTGAAAAATTTGACGACCAGCCATTGACCGAACACCTTCGGGAGTTGCGGAGTTGTCTCATCTATTCTTTTGCTGCGGTATTTGCCGGTTTCTGCCTTTCCTATATGGTCATCAGGCCCATTGGCACCTGGTTTTTCAAGCCGCTCACCTCGGTTCTCCCCGAAGGGACCAGTCTGATTTTCACTTCATATCAGGAAGGGTTTTTTTTTATCTGAAACTCGCCTTTGTCTGCGGGATTCTGCTGGCAACTCCGGTTATTTTCTACCAGACCTGGCGTTTCGTTTCGCCCGGCCTCTTCAAGCATGAAAAACGGGTTATCCTGCCTTTTACCGCCATCTCGACCATCTTTTTTCTGTGCGGTACCGCTTTCGGTTACTTTATCGTCTTCCCGCCTGCATTTCGCTTTTTGGTCGGCTACAGTAACGAATTTCTGACCTCCATGCCGGCGGTGAGCGAGTATTTTACCCTGGCAATACGGCTTTTGATTGCTTTCGGCATCATTTTCGAGATGCCGGTTCTTATGGTCTTTCTTGCCAGGGCCGGCCTGGTCTCGGTCTCATTTCTCAACCGGAACAGGAAATATGCGATTCTGATAAACTTTATTATCGCCGCGATTCTGACGCCGACACCGGATATCGTGAACCAGATGATGATGGGAATACCGCTTTTGATCCTCTATGAAGTCAGTGTCGTGTCTGTCTGGTTCTTCGGTCGCAAGACCTTCCGGGGATTTGAAAGAAAATCGATTGCAAGGGATGACTGACAGCTGGATTTATCCATTTGTCTGCATTATAAAAAGAGAAGAAACGTTCATGCTGTTTCGGATACCACGAGAGCATCACTTCTGCTCGAAAACGGTGTTTGCCGCAGGGATTACTTGAAAAAATACAGGCGACTGCTACCAGGGAGGAGATATGTCCGCTCAAACCTTGTTTGAAAAGGCCTTGGCCATAGGACGACCGCCAACGGTGAGGAAATTGTTTCCGAACTCCCGGGCGCTTCTGGTAA
>JAHEMX010000187.1 GCA_024643445.1 Desulfobulbaceae bacterium
ACCCCCGCATGAACGCCAACGATTTCCAGAACCGGTACCTGCCGGCCCTGCAAAACAGCGGAGCATGGCCGAATCTGCTCAAGGGACATCCCTATGCGCTGTTTATGAGTTTCAGCAAGGCTGCCGAGTTTTCGGTGAGCTCTCTGAAAAGCTCGCTTTCTCTTCTTCTGGATGCGGAATTCAGATTAAAAAGCAGCCCGTTACCCATGCATATTGTCCTGGAGGAAATGCTGATATCGCTGATACGATTAAACCAATCGCTTCCTTCAAACCCTTAGCCTATTGAAAACGAGCCGATCGGGATTATTATTACTCCAGAAAGTGATTCGGCCTGATGCGATAAACCGAAAAAAGGTAAAAGATAGAAAGAGATGGGAGACAAAAAGGAAGATCTTCAGGGATCGGTCCTGGCTGAAGACACAGTCAAGACAGAAGAGCCGCCGCTTTTCAAGGTGCTGCTCCACAACGATGATTATACAACCATGGAGTTTGTTGTTTCGATTCTTGAAAATATCTTTCAAAAAACGATGCAGGAAGCAACCAGAATCATGTTGCATGTCCATAATGACGGGATCGGCATTGCCGGCATCTATACAAAGGAGATCTGTGAGACAAAAATCGCCATCGTCCACGGACTAGCCAGGAAGAATGACTATCCGCTACGCTGCAGTATGGAAAAAGCATAGCGGAATGATCTACTAATACCCCAAAAAGGGGATAAGTACCTTCACGAAATTCATTCTTAAAAACAAGAAATGAATTTCTCAGTTACTAATGAGTGAGCAATATACATGCTGAGTAAAACACTAGAAGCAGCACTGATCAGGGCCATCAAGGAAGCGAAGAGCCAGAACCATGAATTTGTCACCGTTGAACACATGCTCTACGGCCTTTTGCATGATGATCTTGCAGCCTATATCATAACTGAATGCGGGGGGTCGGTCGATGCCCTGAAACAGCGACTTGAGGACTTTTTAAACAAGGAGATTCCGACGGTCAGCGTCTCGACCGGAGGCGACCCGACCCAGACCATTGCCTTCAACCGGGTGCTGCAGCGTGCCGTGGCCCATGTACAGAGCTGCGGCAAGAAAGAGGTGGATGCAAGCGATGTTCTGGTGGCTATATTTTCAGAGACGGAATCGCACGCGGTCTACTTTCTCTCTTCGATAGGGGTTGGTCGCATGGCCGTCGTCAACATGATAGCCCACGAGCTTCCGGAAGGACTTCAGCAGGCGCCGCTGCCGCATATGCCTCAAAGTCCCGGCGGCCAGTCGACGCCGCCGAAAGAGGAGAAAGAAGACAAGGCTCTTGCCGAATTCACCGTCAACTACGCACGGCTGGCTGAGGAAGGGAAAATAGACCCGCTCATCGGCAGAAGTGAAGAAATCAACCGTATGATGCAGGTTCTCTGCCGGCGCAAGAAGAACAATCCGCTGCTCGTTGGTGAACCCGGAGTAGGCAAGACAGCGATGGCCGAAGGCCTGGCCCTGCAGATCCACGAAGACAAGGTCGCCCGGAAGAATCAGAAAAAAGGGCTGGTTCCGGAACTTCTGCAGGATGTTGAGATCTACCAGCTCGACATGGGAACCCTGGTTGCAGGAACGAAGTATCGCGGCGACTTCGAAAAGCGGCTGAAAAACGTCGTGGCCGCGATCGAGAAAAAAGACAATGCCATCCTCTTTATTGATGAGATGCATACCATCGTCGGTGCCGGCGCGACCAGCGGGGGCTCGATGGATGCCTCCAACCTGCTGAAACCGGCTCTGCAGTCCGGCTCACTTCGCTGTATTGGTTCAACCACCTACGAGGAATACAAGAACCAGATCGAAAAGGATCGGGCGCTTTCCAGAAGATTTCAGAAAATCGACATTGAGGAGCCGTCGGTAGAGGATACCTTTCACATCCTGAAAGGATTGCAGTCACACTATGAAAAACATCACTCGGTCCGTTACTCAAAAAGTGCCGTCCGCGCGATGGCCGAGCTCTCCGACCGCTATATAAACGAGCGTTTCCTACCTGACAAGGCCATTGACGTGATGGATGAAGTGGGGTCGCTTTTCAGGCTTGAAGGGCGCCGGGATTCTATTGTCAGAATAACCGACGTTGAAAAAGTAGTTTCAAGTATCGCCCGGATTCCTGCCCGAACCAGAAAAGCCTCTGAGATGGAGTCTCTCCAGGGACTCGAGAGTCGGCTCAAAAGGGTTATTTTCGGTCAGGACAAGGCCATCTCGGCTATCGTCAAAGCGGTCAAACGTTCACGGGCCGGGCTCGGGAACCCCGCTTCCCCGACAGGCACGTTCCTTTTTGCCGGTCCGACCGGCGTCGGCAAAACGGAGGTGGCCCTGCAGCTCGCTAAAACACTTGCGGTACACTTTGAACGTTTTGATATGAGCGAGTACATGGAGAAGCATGCTGTCGCCCGTCTGATCGGCGCACCTCCCGGGTACGTCGGTTTTGACCAGGGCGGCCTGCTGACCGAATCAATCAGAAAGCATCCGTACTCGGTCCTGCTCCTTGACGAGATCGAGAAAGCTCACATGGATATCTATTCCATCCTGCTCCAGGTCATGGATCACTCGACCCTGACAGACAATTCCGGAAGAAAGGCCGATTTTCGTAATGTCATCATCATCATGACAACCAATGCCGGGGCACGCGAAATGGCGGCCAATAGTATCGGCTTTGTCGCTGATAAAAAGAGTAAGAGCAATAAAGCCGTGGAGAAATTGTTCTCTCCCGAGTTCAGGAACCGCCTTGACGGTACGATCTCCTTTGACGCACTCGATGGCGAATCCATGAAGCTGGTGGTTGATAAACTTATCGGTGAACTCGAAGATCAACTCTCCGAGAAAAAAGTGAAAATATCCCTGTCATCCGCAGCCAGGGAATGGCTCGCCAGCAAGGGCTACGACCCCGATTTCGGTGCCCGGCCATTGCGAAGACTGATCATGAAAGAAATCGGCGATGTGCTCTCCGAAGAAATTCTTTTCGGCAGCCTCGTTCGCGGCGGTCTGGTCAAGATCGGCGTGCGCAATGATAAAATGAGTTTTTCCTACCCCGCCTGATCTATCCGGAACGGAAATCATCCCACACCTGCTGATGATTGCAATCCTAGCGGAGAAAAAGTCTCCGCTAGGATGAGTGTATCAACCTTCTCTCCCAGCTACTGTTCTTGTCTTCCCCTCTATCCTCTCTGACCGCCTCTGGCTTACCGACACGACCTGAACAGACAAACAGCCTCTACAGAAACACCCCGTACACAACGTACGAGCCGCCGGACTGGGCTCGGAAACCCTTGGATCGCATCGAATGAACCTCCTCGGGATAAAAAAACTGCCACAAAATCAATAGTTGCAAAAATCAGTATGAAAAGGCTAAAAAAAAGGATTGACGAGACGGGGGCAAACGACAGAGACCAGCACCCCATGCGCAAGTGCAGGAGCCATGCAGTTACCTTTTACTTTCAGGGTACCTTGCAAAATTAGGATTTTGGTTCAAAAACAAGGCGCGTGTGAAAATTTTGACGCAGGCATATATTTGATATTCCGAGTATAAAATATTCACACGCAACGCAGAGTTGGGGCCAAAAGACAATTTTTCAAGGTGGCCTTCTGTTGTATCTGCTGGAACCTGTCCATCAAATCACAGATCAGTTCATCCGCGCTCTCTGAAGAAACATGCCACGGATCTACTTTATTTGTTGATTTCATAACAAAAAACAGCTAACTACCACCATTCCTCAGCAAGCTTCAATTGGTGCTGTGGAATCGGCTTTGAATTAATAGCAATACGAGCCAAAGCATGGATACCCAGGTTAAAACCGCAGTTAAAGCGAGAACAGGCCTCAGCCAGGATGCCGAGGTCAATGCTTGCGGCTTGCCGCCTGATACGTGCCAGACAGTAAACACTTGGTATTTCAAAGCATAACATTGACCCAGGTAAACGCTGGGTTCTTCATACTTTTATACCTACCACATGTAGCCACGGTAGACTTATGAAAGATCCCGGCTGCGGCAACACCTCAGAAACCTGGCAGGACGCCTGAAAGAACCAGGCTGTCGCGTTGAATATGTTTGGTAGCCCAGCGTTTGATCTGGGAAGGTGAAAAGGAAGCAATACTGCTTAAGTACATATGAAGAGGATAGCCTTGCATATGTATAGAAACAGCGGCGATAAAAGGTGTCTTACCAGTAGCGCCACGTTCTCTGACACCATCATGCTTTTTAACGCCCCAAAAGGCATCATCAAGCTGGGTCATAGTGTGCAGATGTCGAGCATCATCAACTTCTTTCATAACATGCTGGAGCCTTTGGAAATGTTTGTGTCCGCATTTTGGACAAATAAGCCCGTTAGGCCACTGCGGTATGAGAACAGCAAGCCCCGACATTGCTCCTCTGCCATGCATAATTGATGAGAATTTTGGCCACCTTGAAAAATTGTCTTTTGGCCCCAACTCTGCGTTGCGTGTGAATATTTTATGCTCGGAATATCAAATATATGCCTGCGTCAAAATTTTCACACGCGCCTTGTTTTTGAACCAAAATCCTAATTTTGCAAGGTACCCTTTTGCTAGCTGAGCTTTTTCTGAAACTGTTTCTTGATTTTCGGCATGGCATTACCTCCGTAATAGAGATGTTGTTCCAGGTAAATACACCATACGTGAGGTATCGTATTGTGAATACCCTACGAGAAAATTCGCTTAATTTGACGAAAAAAATGATTACTGTTCTCAGCAAAGGATGGCCGTTTTCGGCATGCACCGTTTCACTGCCGAAGAAAAACACGACAAAAAGGTGGGACTTGCCATGAAAATCGCTCAAGACATCATGACCACGGAAGTTATTTCAGTTGCCATCGACGCATCTATTCGCGATCTGGCAAAACTTCTGCTCAGCAAAGATATCAGCGGTGTTCCGGTAGTGGACGCAAACGGCAATCTGTGCGGAATGGTCACCGAGAGTGATCTGATTTATCAAAACAAGCGACTCAAGGTTCCACCGGTAATAACCATCCTGGACTCGTTTCTCTTTCTGGACAGCCCCGATAAAATGGAGCGGGAACTGAAAAAAATAGCCGGAGCCACGGTTGCCGATATCTACACGCAATCCATAATCACCATCAGCCCGGACACACCGCTTGATGTCATTGCGACGATCATGACCGAAAAGAAGGTCCATACCCTGCCGGTCCTTTCAGACGCAGGCGAAATGATCGGCATCGTCGGCAAAAAGGATATCCTGCGAACGATCCTCCAGGTTGACTAGCTGCCATCCAGGCAGCGGGTCGACTTATCAGGCCGCCTGCTGCCCTGTCCGGCCTTTACCCGGCTGTTCCTGCTGCACCAGGCCGCAGGAACGGCCAGCATGCTTTTTCTCCCATTTGTCCCCGTCCCTCTTGCATTTCTTGCAAGAAAACGACACAATGTGCACGACTCAGTCCCGAATGCCAACCGGTTTTACCGTGTAAACCAGCAACCAGTGGGGGTAATGATGAGTGATTGCTTGTTTTGCAAGATTGTCGCAGGCGATATTCCAGTCAAAAAAGTGTATGAAGACGATGATATCTTCGCCTTCTGGGATATTTCTCCCCAGGCACCGAAGCATTTTCTGGTCATCCCTAAAAAACATCTGAGCCAAGTATCCCTGCTCGACAAAGAAGATGACCGGCTGATAGGCAAGCTTATACGCAAAGGTTCAGACCTGGCTGCAGAGAACGGCATCAGCAATGGCTTTAGGCTTATTATCAACGATGGTGCAGATGCCGGACTGGAAGTTTTTCATATCCATATGCACGTTCTCGGCGGACGTCGGATGGGCTGGCCGCCCGGCTGATTCCAGCGGCGGGTCATCCGCCGGCGCCGTGCCTGCGGCAGCAGCTTAAACCAGCCATTCTGGCAGGATAGTCAGTCCGCCGGCCGGATTTTTCAGCCTGCCGGCGGAAAGCATCAGATGCGCGAAACCATGCCTTACCACTCATGACTGCACAATTTCTTCACTGGATGAGTACACCGTCCCGGGAGCAACTGCTCCCGCTGCTGGCTGCCGTGCTCGGCGGTCTGATCTGCTTCTTTTTCATGGAGTGGCGGATCATCAGGTGCAAACGCAAACACCAGGAGCTGGCTCTACGCTATGCGGCCCTTGAGGAGCGGCTCATTTCCGAACATAAACATGGACAGGAGAAACTGGATCTTCTCGAACAATCACGCCAGGAGATGAAGCACCAGTTTAAAAACCTCGCCCAGGAGATTTTTGACGAGAAGACGACGACATTCTCCCGGCAAAGCAGTGATAAGATGGAGAGCCTGCTGCAGCCGTTTCGGGAACAGATCGTCGCCTTCCGCGGTCGGATTGAAACCATTTTCCTGGAGGAAACCCGCGAGCATGCCTCGCTCAAGCAGGAGATAGTACATCTCCGCGAACTCAACCGGCAGATCAACCAGGAGGCGATCAATCTCACCCGGGCCATCAGCGGAGATCGAAAACTGCAAGGGAGCTGGGGAGAGCTGGTACTTGAAAAAATTCTCGAGCGGTCGGGACTGCGCAAGGGAACGGAGTATGAAACCCAGACAGGGCTTCGCGACGGTGACAACAAATTATTCAAGCCGGACGTCATCATTCACCTGCCCGATGAGAAGGATATCGTCATCGACTCCAAGGTTTCCCTGTCCGCCTGGTCGCGCTTTGTTGCGGCCGAGGACGAGAGCGAGCGGGAAACGGCCATGAGTGAGCATATCCAGGCATTGTATAACCATCTCAAATCGCTTGGTGCTAAAGACTACAGTTCGCTTCAGGGCCTTCGATCACTGGATTTTGTCCTGATGTTCATCCCCATTGACGCCGCCTTCATGACGGCAATCCAGGTAAAAGAAGAATTGTTCACCGAGATGTATTCACAAAAAGTGATTATAGTAACGCCGACCACCTTGCTGGCCACGCTGCGGACCGTCGAATATTTCTGGCAGCTTGAGAAGCAGAACATCAATGCCCTGGAAATTGCCGAACGGGCCGGCCTGTTATATGACAAGTTACGGGGATTCCTTGAAGATATGGAAAAACTCGGTCGACAGATTGACGCTTGCAAAGATTCCTATGATAACGCTATCAACAAAATGTCCCAGGGGCGGGGAAACCTGCTCTCCCAGGCAAGCAAATTCCCGGAGCTTGGTGTAAAAGTAAAGGCACCATTTCCCCTCAAATTGGTAAGAGAGAAAGATGAAGAATCGCTGTGACATGAACAGAAAGACACTACGACCGGCTGTCCTGACGCGCCGGATATTT
>JAHEMX010000678.1 GCA_024643445.1 Desulfobulbaceae bacterium
CTGTGCCTCGTCATAGACGAGCAGCTTTTGCTGCCGGTCGATCACCATCATCTCTTCCGACCCGTCGCCGTTCAGGTCGGCGATGACAAAATCAAAGAGATTAGTTTTTTCAGGGAGCCGAAGCTTGTCCCCGCGCACGATCTCGTTTTCACCTGGAGCAAATGACAATTCAAACACCCCGGGAGCAAGGAAATTATCGGAGATATTCGGACTTACCTGCTGACCGGCAAGAATCATCCCCTTCTTCGGCCACCAGAGAGGCCGGATGTACCAACGCAGGTTGTGCTGCTGCAACTGCAGACTATCCGTTCCATTCCAGCTCAGTACCGCGGATGCAGCATATTTACCCTCGTCCGCCGACACGAACAACTTCATGGCGCCGGTCTTTAATGGATCGGCTATATTGATGGCATGGATCTTGATTCTCGGAGAGAAATTGTATTCTGCGACAATACGAAAACGCCGGTCGGCAAAATGAAATACCCGTATTTTGCTGCGGGAGGCCGCCACCAGTTCATTGATACCGTCACCATCGAGATCGCCGAGAGCAACTGATTCGACGTTGATCGGTATTGTTGAACTCTTGCGGACCCCTTTTGATTCGAAACGATCGTCACCCGCTCCGCCAAACAGGGTGGCGCCAGCATAGAGACCTTTCTTGTATGCCCGTTCCGGATGGGGCGTCTGAAAGCCACTCAAGCCATCGTCACCAGCCACGCCAACCTTCTCTTTTGCAGCCTTGTCATCGCGCGTTGCGATGGCGCCTTGTATCTCTGCAGAGAGCCGGTCAATGGCCGGCATGATATCATTTCCTCCGCTGACCGTGAACCCGAACGGTAGCGGTTTGCGATCAACTGCGGCCGGGTAGAGGGTCAGATTCACCTGCAAGCCCTCCTTGAGCGAATACATGCTGCCTTCAACAAGCCAGTCAGCATGCACCTCCGTCACGGCCTTGCTGTAATTCCCAGAGACCAGCAACTCCTTGAGCGAAGCAATCTGCTTTTTGGATAACTCAGAAGACAACACCTTGATATGCTCCTGCCGAGAGAGTCTGGAGACAAGCATCTGCCCGATAACATCATTGAGATACGCATATTGACCGGTTCTACTGATCTCGAGCGGCAGGATAAAGACGTCCTGGGCGGTTTTCTCTTCAGCAGAGGCGGGGCTATTTCCCTGGGCCAGACAGACAAGGCTCGCCAGGACGATGATAAACAAACGCATGAATTCACCCGGATAGAAAAGTTATACTGCTACCTGAGCCCTATGAAAAATGAGGATTTTCGCTCAAAATCAAGGTATGCGGAAAATTTTACCATAGGCATATACATAGTATTCCGAGGATAAAATTTTGGGTATAACGCGGAGTTTGAGTGAAATACCATTTTGCAAGAGGTTCAACTGATTGCAACACCCGTACATAGTTGATTATCTATAATCCATCTGAGAGGCCACTGCAATATCAGCTAACACCATCAGGGACGTGTGGTATCAGTCGCACACCATCCTGAAAATAACCGGAACAGGGCAGCGGCTTCCTCCTTTAGCCGTCAGCAGAGCGGAATAAGTGAGGAATACTGACAATTAAATATTGACATCCCGCAAAAAAAAACACACTATAGCAGTAAGTATAATTTTTTGTACTCAATTGGATGAATCATGGAAAGAAGTTGGTTAACGTAGATCGATATAATTCGAATTTATCTGAAAAAGATAGAAAGAAATGATCCGGAATAAGGGATACAGAGCAGTTTTATTTGCCATAGTCAGTTGCGCATTACTGCTGTCAGGCGCAGCTCAGGTGCTGGCGGAGGGCCTGGACGATAATCCGGAATACAAGATAACGGGCTACAGTTTTGATTACAGTGCGGTCTCGGAATCTGAAAGCGGACTGAAGCTTGAAACCTCGCTCTTCAAACCATTGATGATCACCAGTTCCACCTCGGATATTTTCGGTGTCGATCCGTTTACCAGCAGCCTTATATCGCCAACGAGCAAAACCGCTCCACGGGGATTTGC
>JAHEMX010000679.1 GCA_024643445.1 Desulfobulbaceae bacterium
AATTCGTTCTCGAATATAATTTTGTGATTAAGGCTTATCCAGCGCTCAACCGTCTCAGGTGTGTCGGCATCTTCATCACGTATTAAGTAGACTGGTCGGTCGTTATTTACTTCTTCAAGGGATATGCTCGGGACATCATCATATGGATCAACCTCATTTATCCATAAAATAGCTGGTTCTTTATATTTCAGTATAATTGCTGCTCGATTTATCATTTTTTTGTTCTAGTACATATAACGAGTCTGTAGAAAAACCCTCTTGAGATAAGACACAAGAGACCTTTTCCTTCTTGTTTTTATTTAGGTAAACATTCTGACCATCGCTGGCCTCTCAGCACTAACCTTATCGGGGATAATTTTTACGTTCGCTTGTACCTGCAAGCCCGTAAATCCAACCTTAAAGAACGATTTTCGTCTTCATTCTTACTTCTCATCCGGTGACTGCACCATAGTTGTGAATCTTTTTCAGGTTATGGATGAGACAGAACATATTCCATTGGATATTTACCTTCTTTTTCCCTCGCAAACTGAACCGGTCCAGTCCGAGAGTTGATCTGATATGGGCAAATGGCGGCTCCCCGATCGCCAGCCTCAGGCCATAGATCGCCCGACCTATTGTCGTATCGATTTTTCGTTTCATCTTATCGGTAAAACGTTGTCCGCCGTTGGCCGATGTCCCCGGGAAAAATGCTACCTGCCGGATTTGGGTGCGTTCAGGATGGCGCAGGCAGGAGCATCTCAAATGGCAGGGGAGACAGGCAGACTTCGGTCCCTTGAACTTGGTCGCCCGATAGTTCTTCACCCGTATGTTACCGCCGCTGCGGTACAGACGTTTGCCGGCCGGACAGGTGCAGTAGGAAAGGTCGTCGGCAAAGATAAAGTCACGCGGTTGAAAGCACTTCGTCCTTTTCCTGTCAGACTTATGGCGTTGCGCATCGGTAAAGCGTGGGTCACGCTGACGGAACCGTTTATCGGCGATATAGGCGTCGATCCCTTCGTTGTAGACGAACTCCATGTTCTTCTCGGAGTGATAACCACTGTCGGCTGTTAACCTTGCTTCGCTGAAGACATCCGGGTCGTCTGCGATGGACTCGAAGTTGGCGCGGGTTCCCGCAATCATCGGCTGCAGCAGGTCGTGTTCCTGGCCTTGTCCGAATGCCTCGGCGTTGACAATTATCTGATGCCTTTTGTCCACCGAGGCAACTCCCACATATCCCTGGATCACTCCCTTGGATGTGGCCATCTTCGCCGATTCGTTGTCGGTGATGTTGCTCTTGATCGGTTTGCCTCCACTGCCGGTGCGGTCATCGTGCTCGTCGAGCCAGCGTTTGATTTTGTCTGCCTGTTTCTTGAGCTTGGCGATATAGCGTTGTTCGCTCTCCTGCTGATCGTTGCCGCTGGTCTGGTCCTGTTTGCGGTGTTCGGCAATCATGCGGGCAATAGCCGTTTCCATTTTGGCAACTTTCCTCTCGAAGTCAGCCCGGGTGCCGCTCCATTCCTTGGCCGCGTTGCTCGGCAGTTTGCAGCCGTCGATGGCAAACATTTCCTTGCCGATTAACTGTTGCTGATCGCAGACCAGCAGAACTTGCAGAAACAGGCTGGAGATCTCCCGGTCCATTGTCGAGACAAAATCGGCAATCGTGGTGAAATGCGGTCTGCTGTTGGCAGACAGGGCCATGAACAGAATATTCTCTTCGCAACAGGCGGCGATAGCGCGGCTCGAGGTTATGCCCCGGGAATAGGCGAACAGAACGATCTTCAGCAGGATACGGGGATCGTAGGCCGGGGCGCCGGTTTCATCATTGCTGAACCTGGTATCAAAAATCGACAGGTCCAGTTCATGATCGATGAGGTAACTGAGGGTGTATTCGAGGGTGCCTTTCTGAATCTGTTTGTTGAAGAAGACGGGAATAAACTGCCCCTGGGAGTACGAGTATGGTTTGTATTTGGCCAAGGGAGCCTCTCTTTGCGAGTTGAGCGGTAAAAAGCCTTAAATTTCCACCTATTATACTATAAAAT
>JAHEMX010000680.1 GCA_024643445.1 Desulfobulbaceae bacterium
GGCGTGTTCGTTCCGGTTTCCCCGTTTGACAGTATAACCGTTCTGGGCATATATTTCACACCGGCCCAGCAGCTCTTTTTTCTTGGCGGCATCGCCATTGCCGTCGGTGTTTTTACCTACTCAAAACGGGTCATGCTGACGGTTGGTTCCGGCATCTTCCAGTTATCACCTGTCGCGGCTGCCGTTGTTGTCTGGGCCCACTCCGCCGTACTGTTGCTCTTTTCTTCCCAGGCACTGGAAAACTGGCTGATCAGTCACCACCTCCCGCCAATACCCCTTGTACCGGTTTCGAGTTCCCAGGCGATTGTCGGAGCTGTCATCGGTATCGGCCTACTCAAAGGGGGCAAAGGGATTAACTGGAAGACCGTTGCCGGAATAACGAGCAGCTGGGTGAGCACGCCAATCATCGCCGCTCTCATCTGCTTTATTTCACTGTTTTTCCTGCAAAACGTTTTCCAGCAAAAGACATTCCTGCCGGTCGAGTACAGCCTGACGCAAAGCGCTATGGATAAACTTGTCAAACAGGGCCTTCCCCATGAGCAGCTTA
The DNA here is from genome assembly GCA_024643445.1 of Desulfobulbaceae bacterium. Taxonomy (GTDB): domain Bacteria; phylum Desulfobacterota; class Desulfobulbia; order Desulfobulbales; family Desulfocapsaceae; genus Ww85. The sequence continues at coordinate 548 of JAHEMX010000680.1, forward strand.
AAAAACTGATGTGGAAAACTTATCCCGACGGGAGGTCATTCAACAAGGCCATGCATGCCGTTGCCGAACTCACGAATGAACAGGCTGAGTCAATCCTTACAGCAGCTGAACTCTTCGAAGTCGATATCTCGATCGATACACTCCGGTATCTGCAGACCCAGCCATATACGCCTGAGCAGATGCAAGTACTCGCCGATCTCGCCGGTCGGAGTTTTCAACACAAGTGGGAGTTGCAGGAGGCTTGTGCTGAACTGTCCGATGCTCTAAAATTCAAGCCGGGAGATAAAGAGTGGAATAACTATGTGAAGGAATTTTTTCAGGATCTTTTCACCCAATTACTCAGTCAGGGTAGTTAACTTTAACGGGTACCCTGAATAATCAGGCACATCATGCAGACACTTCGTATCTGACCATTTGTCTGCATCTTCGTCTGAGCGGAAACAGTAACGCTCAAAAGCAGGAGCATGCAATGAGATTTTTTGCCAGCTATTATCTCGTGTCACTTGTTCTGATGTTTTACCTAACACCGTCAGCCATTGCCCAGCCTCCTGCACCCACTCCTTCAGCAACTTCGGCCAGAGCCCACTACATGAAAGCGATCCAGCAGCATGTCGAAACCCACTGGTCTTACAAAAAAACACTCGATAACCAGTTCTACTCGGTACAGGTCACGCTTGTCCTAGACAGGGATGGCTTGATACGGGACAGGACGATAGACAAGGTATCTCCTGACCGGCAATTCAACATGTCGGCCGTCAGGCAGCTGGCGATGATGGAGCCGTTTCCGCCGATACCAGCGGAGCTTGGGCTTGATGAATACGAAATACGCCTTCATCTGATGCCAAACGCCCACTGAGCATGCCGGCAAGAGACGGCTATTTCATGACGCGTTCAGCCGCAGCCTGACCGGCTACCCAACCGGTGCTGAAAGCAGCCTGCAGATTATAGCCGCCGGTATCGGCCTGGATATCGAGCAGTTCCCCGATAATATAGAGCCCGTCGATTATTTTCGACTGCATTGTTTTCGGATCTATTTCCACCGTTCTGACCCCTCCCGAGGTAATGATAGCCTCATCCCAGGAGCCATATCCGGTTATTTCGAAGCTGAAATCCTTCAGCCAGAGCCGCAGTTTTCTGCGCGCGGCGGCAGTCAGTTGCCCGGCTTCGAGACCGGGATCAATCCCCGTATGTTCCAGACAGCAGGCAACCAGTTCCCGGGGTAACAGCCCCCGGAGCACACTGCTCATGGGTTCCCGGGTACGTGTACCCAGATCGCGCAGAAGGCGTGCATCGAGCTTTTTATCATCAAGTGCCGGCTTCAGATCCAGACTGATGGAAACCCTCTTGCCCCCTTGCAGACCTTCGATCGCAGCGGGACTCAGGGTGAGGATAATGGGGCCGCCGAGACCGCTGCCGGTAAAGGAAAGTTCACCGAATTCCTGCTGTTTGCGTTTCCCGTCCAGATAGA
>JAHEMX010000188.1 GCA_024643445.1 Desulfobulbaceae bacterium
AGCGAAACCTTATGACGTGCCTTGGCTTCGTCCATCAGCTCCTGGAAATCCTCGCGCTCAACGCCGTAAACCATGGCCCACGATTGAATGAAACGGCGGAAGTTATCCCAGGCAAAATACTCGTTGCCATTTTTCTGAACATACTCCTCGACCAGTTCAGCATTCTGACCGACATTATGAATGGTGGCCATCATCCCCGGCATCGAAATCGCGCTGCCGCTCCGAACCGACAGCAGCAGCGGTTTATCCGGAGATCCAAAAATCTTGCCAGTCTGCTGTTCAATGATGGAAAGAGATGCCCGTATCTGCTGCATGAATTCCTGCCTCGCCCGGGCGAATCCGAAGATAACCTCGCGGCAGCGGAACACCTCGGTGGTGATCACGAAAGCAGGAGGCACCGGCTTTTTATCCTCGGCCAGCGTTATCAGGTTATACCCTTTATTACCAAGGTGAATGAGATCATGGGTAAACGGGTTATTGGCGTTGAGCAGCGAAATCGCATTTTCCGGATTGTACGTCATCAGCAGGTCCAGCGTCTCCTCGTCGAGAATATCATTCTGATCCTCAAGCGTCTGTATGACCCGGAGTATAAAGTTATCAAGATGCTGCAGGCCAAAAGCGGAAGAGAGCAGATCTCGGAAAAACATTTCAGAAAGACTGTGCACCGTATTGGACATCTGGGCTTCATTCCACAGCGATTTGTAGCGCTGCAGCAGGTTATCCCGGCCGATCTGCGGAATGATAAGAGACAGGTTCTTCTGGTGTATATTGGTATAATAGGCATAGATGACATCCTTCACCCCTTCCGAAAGGCCACGAAAGATATCAAGATACTGGGTGTAGGAAAAACGCCGGATCTTCAGGGAGCTGGTAAGAAGTGCCAGAGAGGTCTCGAGTTTGCGTGAAATGATACCTTCGATATTCAGGGCTCTCATATAGAGCCTGAGACAGCGTGCTATGGCATAGAAAGTTGCCTTGGTAATAAAAGACAGATTGACGGTCTCAGGCAGCATCTCGAGATAGATGTTGGCCAGGTTCTCAAGACGGAAGGTCAGTGACAGGGCATCGAACTTTCTCTCGCGATACCGTCCATACACCGAAGGGATATCAACGGCTATATGTCTCTTGTAATAGATATCTTCACGTACCTCGAAGCGCTCAGCCGAGAGAATCACCCCCTTCAGTTGGCTCAAAGCCTCAAGGATCGAATCTATGACGCCCTCGATATCCTTTTCTTCAAGTTTCTTCAGCAAATCTTCCATTTCAGGAAAACCTTCCTGCGCAGCCTGCATCAGCTCTGAACGCAGTTCCTGAAAGCCAAGATTATATTTTTTATGCGTCAGTTTGAACATCCGCGCCAGCAGGAAATAGCGCCGCCGCTCCTCCGGCGGGCAATCCGTCTGTTGCTCCAGAAAAGACTCGAGACGTTGAGCTCCGACATCCAGGATGTCATCCACCTTTGTCAGCTCGAACTCAATTATTATCCGGGCTGTCAGACGAACGAGATCATCGATAAAGGGTCCTTGAACCTTCATCTGGCCAAGGATCTCCGGAGGCAGATAAGGCGCCAGTAATTCCTTGTCGCGACTCTTCCAGAACATGAAAATCGCCCGGATAAAATCGACGATCAGGTTGGAGCTTTCGACATGACTCTGTTTTCTCAAAAAATGTATCAGTACGTCCTTGCGTCGATGGATCTCATCCAGTTCAGTCGAGACGTCGCGGAGTTCACCCTCGGCACCGATTTCGTTAAAGAATACCGGCATCAATTTGGTAAACTGCTTGGTCAGGTTATAGATCGGCTCAATCGGCTGATTGAGCAGTTCGGTTATATCCCGCTGAAAAAGATCCGTATCTTTTACACAGGTTCCGGTCAATTTGAGATGGATGATCAGAGCCGAGAAGAGTGTCGAGCACCATTTCGGTTCCTGCATTATCAGATTCAGCCAGACCCGGATATTGCTCAGATGAGCGGGATTGATAAGCGGCTGCCAGTTCTCATCGATTCCCGTCACATTGGCCGGCTGAAAACCAAAACGCACCACACCCCAGAGAAAGGCTTCCACCATACGGCTGTTGCCGCGCTTGAAAACCTCACCGCCCAGGACCTGGATGCATTGCAGAGAGGTATGGGGATACTTGCGGACGTTCACCTTGAGGAGCTCAAAGGTCATCAGCAGGAACTCCTCGATCTCCTCAAAACTCTGGCCCCTTACCAGGATGACGAGGCTGCGATTAATCTCCCTGAGTGTCTCCTCGTGTATGAGGTGCAGCCCTCTCGTGTCCATGATCTTGAACATGAACAGGAGTTTGTGATTCTCCGCGAGATGCGGCGACACCACACGGTCGCGGTCTGCTGCTGGAGGATCGGGCATATCGTGATTTCTCAGCTGGGCCGGCAACTCCTTGTAAAGCCGGACTATCTCGATATGCGATGGCAACTCCAGAAGCCTGTCCAGCGTCTTTGCCGGGTCTGCCGTGACATCAAGCTGATCGAGCTCCGCCAGATAGCCCCGGATTGTGGCATGTGATATCGGTGTGAAAATCTGCTGGTCCCGGTAATCTTCTGCCGCAATATGGCAGCGCTCAAGAAACCAGGGCAGAGGATCATCTTCCTTCAGCCAGTAATCATAATTCTTTCTCAGAATAAGCAGCATCAACTGAACCGCCGGCTGCATATCCATGCTGAACCCGGTTCTCTCGCAGAGATGGATCAGCCGTCTGAGCACACGTTTTACGGATTGCTGCCCGTGGATGAGATGAATAAGAATCGTTCCATCCTCTTTATCAACCCGCAAGAACCGCTCAAACAGATGATTTATCGGTGCGGCGAAACCTGTCAGTTCTTCTGCATCGAGTTGTGAAACCAGCTTATCAAGCCAGGTCCACTGGGCCTCAAAGATCTGGGAAATTAACAGCGGACTGCGGGCAGAATCCTCAAGCGCCTCGAAAAAAAGAGACGAGAACAGCTCAAAGGATGCCGGTCCATAGGCACTTTTACGATAATGATGGAAGTTTTTCAGGATAAAGCCGCGCAGGACTGGAAGGATCAGGTTCCAGTTCCGATACGGATGACAGATCTCATACAACAGGGTTTCAAGGTTGGAATGAAGTCCCCTGAACTTTTCCATCGCCGTCAGAAGAGGGACAAGATCACTCCTTATTTCAAAATGTTCCGCCGTCTCAAGCAGATTAGCCTTCAGGGCGTCAGAATCAATCTTATCTACGGTCTGCTGTGTGGCTTTCATTACCTAAACCGCCGTCTCTGCTCCTCGTCCTTTGCCCCGGGCTTTCTCTACAGCCGGTTTACGGCAGGACCAATCTGTCCAACGCCGGACAGATTGGTCCCATCGGCTCATCCGGGTCCCGGCACTGCTATTATAACAATTTTCGTGACTCCATATGCAGGATCAGATCCAGCATCCTGTTTGAGTAGCCCCATTCATTGTCATACCAGCTCATCACCTTCACCGTCTTGCCAATCACTTTCGTGCACTGGCCATCAACAATCGACGAGTGCGCATCACCTTGAAAATCTATCGAGACAAGCGGCTCGTCAGTATAACCGAGATACCTGTTGGCAGCCTCCCGCAAGGCCTGATTGACTTCCGCCACCGTCGTTTCACGCTCGACTTCCATGACCGCATCAACAAGGGATACGGTCGGGGTCGGTACCCGGACGGCAAGACCGTCAAACTTGCCTTTAAGCTCCGGTATCACGAGCGATACGGCCGCCGCTGCGCCGGTCTTCGTCGGTATCATGGATAAGGCGGCCGCCCGGGCCCGCCTGAGATCGGAGTGAGGAAAGTCGAGAAGCCGCTGGTCGCCGGTATAGGCATGTACCGTTGTCATCAGACCGCGCTTGATGCCGAAATTATCCAGCACAACTTTTGCCATCGGCGCCAGGCAATTGGTGGTGCAGGACGCATTTGAGACAACGTGGTGAAGTGTTGGATCATACTCGTCTTCATTGACCCCCATGACAAAGGTTTTCACGCCTCCTTTTGCCGGTGCTGAGATGACAACCTTTTTAGCACCCGCATCGATATGTGCCTGGGCGGCATCGCCATCGACAAAAAAACCGGTACATTCAGCTACATAGTCGACACCAAGATCCCCCCAGCGAATATCGGCCGGATTACGCTGGCTGGAGACTTCAATACGCTTTTCATCAACCAGGACAGCGTTTTCCTCACTGCTCACCTGGGGACCATACACACCCATCACCGAGTCATATTTAAGCAGGTGGGCCAGGGTCTTGGTGTCTGTCAGGTCATTAATGGCCACGACCTCAATATCACTGAAAAAAGGATCCTTGCTGATAGCCCTGAACATATTCCTGCCGATACGGCCGAAACCGTTAATTCCTACTCTCACTGTCATTCTCATCCTCCTGCGTTCAACGTTTATTTGGTTTTGCGAGAAAGTTGATAATTCAACTCTGGAACCTGCACAGGTCCGATATCCCTGGTCCTGCTATTCTTATAGAGACGAATATACGATTTCATCACCTTCTCCCAGGTATAAAGCCGGTGAATCCTTGCCACGGCACGCCGCTGCATGCGCCGAACAATACCACGCTGCCGATATGCTTTGGCCGATAGCTCAAGGGCTTCCACCAGATTTTCCGGACTGTTTTCCCGGTAGGCAAAGCCCGTCTCGCCATCGAGCACCTTGACCAGGCCGCCGACATGATGAACAACCGGCAGGGCTCCGAACAGCTGGGCGATATAGTCTGTCAATCCGCACGGTTCATAGCGTGAAGGGATGACGAGGAAATCGGCTGCAGCATAAATCCTGTTTGCCAGTTCAGCGTGAAATCCCTGCAGAAAACAAATCCTGCCGCTCAAATCCTTCAGGTCAGCAATGCGGCTCAGTCCAGCTTCCTCCCGAACGCCTCCACTGCCCAGACAGACGATTTGAGCAGCTCTACCGCCGGCCAGAAACAATTCGATCGCCTCCGTCAGGATATCCACTCCCTTTTGCTCACTCAACCTGCCGATAAAGGCATAAAGCGGCATGGTCGCGTCATTGGTCAAAAAACCAATGCGATCACCTTCATCGTCCCCCGGAAGCATGGAAAGAGAGCGCAGCAACTCTTTTTTACACTGCTCTTTACCGGGCAAGTCATCTGTTTCGGACAGGATATCATAACCGGCGGGGATAGCCATCTTTTCGGGGACTTGCGGGTTGAACTCGGCAGGATCGATGCCATTGGTAATACCGGTAATAGCCACACCGCTCGCCAAGAGTCGATGGCCGAGCCAGCCGGTCAGATAATCGTTGTCCGTTTGCTGCAGTTCCCGGGCATAATTTTCACTGACCGTGGTTACAGCCGCATAATTCCCGGCGGCGATAAACGGATCAAAACTGTGTTCAAGGCAGCAATCAGTGACAACCCGCCACGGCAGTGCGGTAATAGCCTGGGCAAAGGGAAGATCTGAAACCTCCTGATGATAGCCGATGCCCGCATTATGAATCGTTACAACAGCAGCGCTGCCTCGGAAATAATGACGATAGCCGCTGCATTCTCTCATCAGTGCCGGTGTCACAGCGGTGTGTCCATCATGGCAGTGGATGATCTGCGGCTTTTCATCAAGGAGCATGATCAAGTCGAGCCCCGCCTTCTGCAGCAGGATATTCATCGCGAAAAAATCAAAATGTCCGCTGCCTTGCCTTTTCCATGATTCGCGCTGAAATTCTTCCCGTGTATAGGTATAGACCGCGCTCTTTTCACGGTAACGCTCAGCCTCTAGCAGATATATCCGTACCCTGTCCAGCACACGGAACCAGACCTTTACCCGTTCCGTTCTTTCCATCGCCGTGTAATTCATCGATACGTCAAACTCCAGAGCCTGTCCTGGAAACAGGGGGTCCGGAAGTCGGTCAAAGCCAAGTTCCCGTGGCTTCATGAAACCATAGCAGGGAAGCACGACACTGACCTTTCGATTGTTCCAGCGGGCCAGGGCCTTGGACAGCTGGGCAGCAACGTCTTTGACACCGCCGGCACCAGCCAGGTGAGAGTACTCTCTGGTAAACATCCACACAGATGTTATGGGCTGCATCTCTCTTCGCATGTGATCTTCATTATAACCACCGCCACACTCGACCTCATTACAGCCGGGCGGTATCTGTTGTTTGCCGTGCCCTGTTCCCGTTCAGGTAACTGCCTGACGCAAAAGTTTCCTGCCGGAAGAAAGGGATTATTTTACCGAATAAATGGTATTTCTTCATTCTTTAAAAAAATCTCCTGCCTTGGAAAGCGTCTCAGTCAGCGGGAAAACAGTCCGAAGCAGACCCGCTGCCGTGTCCTTTGCCAAATACTTCTCAAACCATCTACCATGCTGTTTCTACAATGGAAAACTGGTATTACGTTTCACTGACACTATCGGCAACAATAACGTGTCTGTCAAGTGAGCCCGCAACGATTGTTCAGCCTTCTTGCCGACCACCCCAACGATCATGACAGCCATCCGAGCTCGTCCGGTACCGCTGTTTATGGATGGTGACAACCGGACACCCCCGGTGCTGATCATTGACGCTGCGTGGAAAAACACCTATAGTATCTGGACCTTTACCAGGCTCAGCAGGAAATATTCCAGCGTAATGCCAGCATGAGGCAGTTATGAAAAGCGGTTCGTGCATCGTCAAAACCACAAAAGTTATGGAGCTCATCGACATTACCGCGCTCCTGGCAAAAGAGCTTGCCGCTAACGAATGCAGCAACGGGCTCTGCATGGTTTACAATCCTCATACCACAGCGGGGCTGACCATTAATGAAGGAGCCGATCCTGCCGTGCAGGCCGATATTATTGCCGGATTCAGAGAATTCGTTCCCCTTCATCACCCGTTCATGCACAGGGAGGGCAACTCGCCCGCCCATATGATGGCCTCTCTGATGGGGGCCTCACTGAACATTGCTTATAAAAACGGTCGTTTCCAACTCGGCACCTGGCAAAAAGTGTTTTTCTGTGAGTTCGACGGTCCGCGTACGAGAAACGTGCATTACCACTTCATTGAATCTCTCTAACTTGCTATCAGGCTGTCGATGAACATTGATCCAGGCAAAATCTGTTTTGGCCTCAGCACCGAACAGGACCGGATTTCCTGCGCCCTCTACCTTCAGCTCCTCGGCGGCAAAGAATGTGCCGAGGTTCTGGCAGCGCGTCTTTCTTCGGGGGAGATCGACAGGCTCATCGATCTGACGGGAGCATTACTGAGAAAACACCTGTC
>JAHEMX010000681.1 GCA_024643445.1 Desulfobulbaceae bacterium
AAAAGCAGGGCTGCAGCACCCCAGGCACAGAGACCGGAGAACCAGGAAGGTAAGGGCGGCCAGAGCCCGTGGAGGATTGCCGTGGCGATCATCAGGCCGATCAGAATGCCTGCAATCCCCAGGTTTCTGCCGGTGGATAGGGCAGCCCGCACCGGTTGATCATCGACGCTGGCCCCAGATTTTGGTTCAGTGTTCATCGGCGGCCGTGCAAGACGAATATCCCCTCAGCGCCGATCAGAATGGATCTCTGATGTTATCCTGCGCATCGAAGGCGACCTCTGCCCAGTCGCCTAGCTGCCTCAACCGTTTGTTCCCGGAGATTTCTTCAGCGTAGATACGGGACACCGAAATCCTGCGCACATCATTGGTGTTCGTTATATGGACTATTCGTACGTCCGCAGCGGGAGTATCGCCTATCGTTTCAAGGCAGGCCGTAAGGACTTCCCTGTCGGTGGCGAAATGGATCGGAATAGCGCCTTTTTCCGGACTGATTCCCGTTATGGCATTCATCCAGGTTTTCTGCCGGTCCATCTTGTCGACCAGTCTCGTGGTGGTAAAATCGGCCAGACCGATGCCGATGGCATTTCCTTCGCTCTTTGGTGTCAGTTCACGCACGAAGACGCGTTTTACCCGCGGTCTGGTGGTAAAGTCACCGAGCAGGTCGGCATTGCGGCCGGTAACGTTGGTGTCCATACCGGTACCGGAAATATCCTTGCCGATCTGGTCGACGATCAGGACGTCAATCTCGTCAAAGGGCAGTTGTGCCATGCGCTGCTTGGCCACCTGCAGGAGCTCCTTTTCACCCTCCAGGATAGCATCCGGATGAAAGGCCCGGATGACGCAGGTCTCGTGAAAGGCATTTTCCACCATGGCCAGACCGAAGAGAACGGGACAGCGCTTCATCACCTCAATGCCGACATTCTCGATGATCTTTTGAAAAGTCAGCCGTACCGCTGCCTTGTGGTAATAGGATGCACCTTTTTGTTTGCCCATGCCGATGGCCATCATCTTCATCATGCCGCTCTCGACCGGCCCCTTGAATTTGGTATGAGACTTGACCCGGTTGACCACCACGATATGATCGGCACTCATGGCATGTTTATCGACATAGATTGGATAACCGAGCTCGGCTTCCCCCAAGTGGACAGGATCCATGTCGCTTTTAATCGGGCAGCCGATTGACGCTTCGGTAATGCCGAGATTGGCGAGCACCCGCAGCTGGCCTTCTGCGGTGGCACCGCCGTGACTGCCCATGGAAGGGAAGACAAAGGGTACGGCTCCGAGCTTTTTCAGTTCGCTGACAATAATGCCGATTACCAGGGCGATATTGGCAATACCACGGCTGCCGCCGGTGATGGCAACCGTCTGACCGGGCTGCACTTTGGTGGCAAGCTTCAGCTGCGCCATTTCCAGTACAACGGTTGCCGCGACATCATCGATCTGCTGTTCGTCGAACTGTTGTTCGATGACCGCCATGAGAGGAAGTTCCACGTTATTACTCCATTTTTTGTAAATCAGGGGTTTACCGGCGGCGATAATGCCGGCCTGGCGCCCAAACGACTCATTTCTTTATTCAGGCTGTCCATGTTGTCTGCTGGTCTTCAGTACCTTGCGCATCCACCCGAACAAAGGCGTGCTTTGGAGAATCGAAAACAGTGCCAGCGCGAGAAGAACCACCGATATGGGGCTTTTCAGGAAAATCAACCAGCTGCCATGGCCGATCATCAGCGACTGGTGCAGACTTGAATTGAGCAGGTCGCCAAGGATAAGGCCGACAACCAGTGGCGCCGGCGGAATTTTCAGCCGGTCCATGATGTAGCCGAGAAACCCGAAGGCAAGCATGATGAAAACATCGAAAATGTTGTTGTTTATGGAAAAGGAGCCGATAACGCAGAGGACGATGATCAGTGGCGCCATGATGGTATCCTTGACCCTCGTCACATGTATGCACAAGCGGGTCATGAACAGGCCGACGAACAGCATCGCAAAATTGGAAAGCATGACG
>JAHEMX010000682.1 GCA_024643445.1 Desulfobulbaceae bacterium
CCAGTATCCAATCCGTAACATGCTGCCCGACCTGTATTTCAAGAGACTATAAGCATTTAACTCCTGCCGGGGAATCTTTTTGCCGAAATAAATCAAAAAAAATCACTTGAACAGCTGGTTTATTCTATCCTTGTATTTTCTTTCAATGACGTGCCGTTTTTTCTTAAGCGTATTCGTCAGTTCCTCTCCGGCACTGAGACTTTTCTCCAGAAAAGTGATGCCAAGAAGTCGCTCGTATGGTTTAAAGCCCTTTTTCGGTTTCAGTTTGTAATTGATATCTTTTCGGATCTGTTCAAGAATCCGGTTGTCGGTAAGCAGTGCCACCTTTTCATTTTTCAAAGTTACAAAGGTTTTCTCAACCCATCGGTGAAACTCTTCAAGGTTCGGTACCAGGAGCGCACCAAGCCCTTTCTTGTCCTGTCCGACCAGCACGGCATCCTCGATAAACGGGAACATCGTGATGGTGCTTTCAATGCGGCTGGGATCAACATTTTCACCACTTGCCAGAACGATGATGTCCTTGGCCCTGCCGGTGATGATCAGCTCGTTCTTACGGGTGAGTTTACCAAGATCGCCTGTTTTTAAAAATCCGTCACTGGTGAATGCCTTCGCCGTCTCTTCCAGATTATTATCGTAGCCGGCGGTCACCTGAGGCCCACGAACTTCAATAAGCCCCTCATGCCCGGCAGGCAATGGATTACCGTCTTCATCAACTATCCTGAGTTCCGTGTGAGCAACCGGATAGCCAAGCGTACCGTAGGTATGGCAATCCGGGCCCCTGCCCGCAATAGCCGGCGAGCATTCTGTCATACCGTAGGCATTTACAATCCTGATACCTACCGCATCCAGCCAGTCTTCCAGGAAATCGACGAGAGAACCGCCACCGCTGACGGCAAGACGAAGCCTGCCTCCGAATCGCTGCTGAACGATACCAAGTTTTTTTCTGGCCAAGAGATAGAGGGGAGACAGGAGAATGCACACCACGCAGGACTTTATTTTTTTCAGCGTCTGCAGCAGCGCGGATTCATCACCAAAAACCGGCAAATTGCCATGTAACATACGATAATTTCGCCGAAACGAGGCGGATATCGTAACCAGAAGGGCAAACAGCCCGGCTGCTGCCTTGCCTTTCTTCTTCAAGCCAGTCTGGACGCGGTTATAGAGCGATTCCCAGACGCGCGGAACAGTAGCAACAACCGTCGGCCGATACTGTTCAAGGTCCTGAGAAAAACGCTTTACCGAGGAATATACCAGGCAGCACCCTTCGGCAAAGGCAACATACTCCGCCGTTCTCTCGAAAATATGCCAGCTCGGCAGGATGGAAAGCCAGCGGTCCCCGGAACTCAAGCCGATAATGCCGGGGATACAGCGGACATTATGCATGATATTGGCATGGGTCAGCATGACACCTTTCGGCATCCCGGTTGTCCCGGAAGTATAGATAATCGAGAGGAGATCACCTGGCTTGACCTTATTTCCACGTTCGACAAAACGCTGAATATCCCGCTCGCTGTAAGTGCGGTCCTTGAGAAGATCCTGGTAACTGTAAATTTTGCCGAAAAGCGAATGAATAGCCGGACCGACCATCACAAAGACCGTCTTGAGGCCGCTCATACTCTTTATGGTATCCCGATGCTGTTCAAGCAACGACTCTGACTCGACAACAAGGTGAGAGCAGTTGCTGTTCTGCATGATAAAAAGAAGTTCCTGCGTCGGTGTGTCAGAGCCGCGCGGCACGGTAACCGCACCGAGCGCCATAATTGACAGATCAGTTACAATCCAGGCATACCTGTTGTCCGAGAGAAACATGACCCGATCGCCGGTACCGATGCCCCTGGCTGAAAAGGCCCTGCTCAGCAGCAGGATGTCCTCGAAAACCTTGCCATACTTGACCTCGATCTCTTCATCCGCCGCACGATAGATGTACGCCGTGCTGTCCCGATGCGTCCTGCAGCTCTGCAGCATTACCTCAAACAGGGTTTCTGACTCTTGTGACGAGAGAC
>JAHEMX010000189.1 GCA_024643445.1 Desulfobulbaceae bacterium
ATGAGATATACGGACCAGGCATCCATATGCTAGTTCAGAGGTTGCCGTATGGTTGTGTTTTCCGAAAAAACCATGATCACGGAACTCTCTTTAAGGACCGTATCGATCCATCGTCGAAGACGGCAGCATCTGCCGGAGAAGACCACCCCGGGCAATAAGCCGCTTGTACTGCCCCTAAAACGATCGCCGCCCATTTCTGATTTCCGCCTGTTTGTGCTATACTTGAGGATACGTTGTTATTCCTCTGGCTCCAGCATTCAATCACCACTACCATGAAGATACATCCATGATGCCGATACCAGCTGACCCTGCTTCGCCGAAAAACAGCGCAACCTGCGGCATGTCATTTCCTCTGCTATCATACCCCTGTTGCCGCACAAGTATCAAACTGTTTTCCCGGCTGCAAACCCTGCTCGTCTGTTTTTCCCTGCTGCTCATCTATCCGCTCAGCGCCCAGGCCATGAAACCATTTCGAATCGGCACCGGGGGCAAGACCGGCGTCTACTACCCGATCGGCAAACTGATGGCCATGGGTTTGACGTCTTATGCACAGCGGCAGGAAAATTCTGTGCTTAAGGATTACATCGGCGTTGCCCAGAATTCAGCCGGATCAATTGAAAACGCCCAGGGAATCGTGAGCGGCGAAATTGAAGCCGGCCTCGTGCAGGCTGATATTGCCGCTCGCATCTTCGGGGGAGAACTTGATATACAGAATTCCCGGGATTCTAACTCCATCCGTGCAATCGCCAGTCTTTATGCAGAGAAGTTCCAGATAGTCGTAAGAAAAGATGCCGGAATTCAGCGTTTCTCCGACCTTAAAGGCAAGAAAATATCGATAGATGAACCAGGTTCGGGAACACTGGCAGTCATGCGGATCATCCTTGCCGCACACGACATGACGGAAAATGACCTTATCCCCCTCTACCTGAAACCGGTCTTTACCCACGATAAAATTGCCGGCGGTCAGATTCATGGATTTGTCATGATGGCAGGAGTTCCCATGGCAGCCGTTACCGACCTCCAGGACACCGGTGTCTCCCTAGTCCCGATCGAGGCGCCAGTCGCTGACCGGATATACCGCCAATACCCCTTCCTTTTTCCCGGCACCATTGCTGCCGATGTCTACCCCGGTATTCCGGCAATCCCGACCGTAGAAGTGTATGCGCTCCTGGTTGTCAACGAGCGGATGTCCGTCGACGTCGCCTATGCGCTCACGGAAATGCTCTTCAGCGAGGGGACTTCCCGGTTATTGCACGACGAGAATGTCCAGGGCAGAGCCATCACTCTTGCTACGGCCCTGAATGGCATCTCTATACCGCTGCACCCCGGCGCCAAGAAGTTTTATCGCGAGCAGAAGATGCTTGAGTAGACCAGGACATGGGACGGTTCTCAGCCAAATACGAGTCCCAGGGCCTGCTCTGGAGTTTCATGGCCGCAGTAATAGCAGCCGTTATACTGGCCGTGATCTACACCAATACAACCCTGCGCTCGATCGAAAAGAATCTGCCGAATACCTTGTTGACGGAACTCAACTCTGTTTCAAACGTTCTTGAAACTATCTCCGGCGTTGTTTCTTCTGCACAAGTTGCCAAAGCGACACAGAACCCGGATGACATCGCGCAGCTCGAAAAGAGTATAGCTCTCGCCCATCAGCGTATCGTCGAACTCAGAGACACCTATGTGACCAACAATCTGGTCAACGCCTCTCTTCTACACGCTGTCATCGCGCCCGCCATTGCCGATCTGCAAATATGGTTATCTGAAGGAATTTCCGGGTTTAGCCCGGATTCAGTCACCACGCTTACTCTTGTTGAAAGCCGGATTTCACGGGCCTACCAGAAGGCGAGCCAGTTAAATTCCCAGTCCCAGAGACAAGCCCAGTTGATTCTTGATAACCAGATGAATCGACTGGAAAATTTTCAGATAAGCGTAACCATTCTTTTTGTGCTGACACTGCTTGTCGTCTGTTGCCTCATTTTTCTTCTGATTCGTCAGACAATATTGAAAAACCAGGAACAGATTACAAAAAACAAATTAAAGGAAGAACACGATCTTCTGGACAGTCTGCTGAACAAGCTCCCCTTGGGCATTGCGGTATGGGATAAGGATAAAAAGATCGCTCATCTAAACAACAGCTTTACCGAGATTACCGGGTATAACCGGCAGGACCTGTCTCACCGTTCAAATTGGGCCGAACTGGCCTATCCGGATCCGGATTACCGGCAAGTTGTGATGAGACATTGGCAAAACCGCTCCGAACGTGATGCACGAAGCGAGTACAAGGTCACCTGCAAAAATGGTGAGGTGAGGGACATCGAGTTTCAAGCCGCATTTCTCCCTGATGCACGGATAATCAATACCCTCACCGATGTCACCTCGCGAAATAAAAATGAACAGGCGCTGCAGCAGAGCCGTAGAATCCGGTCACGCTTGAAAAAAATGGAGTCTCTGGGACTACTGGCTGGAGGTGTCGCACACGATCTGAACAATATCTTATCAGGAATTGTCAGTTATCCCGAACTCATCCTGATGGATCTTGAGACGAGCCATCCGCTGAGAAAGTCCATCGAAATCATGAAAGACTCCGGCGAACGGGCGACTGCCATCGTCCAGGATCTGCTGACCGTTGCCCGCGGTGTTGCCATTCCCAGAGAACCGCTCGGACTCAACCCGATCATCGAGGATTATCTCCGATCACCGGACTTCAAACTTCTGCAGCAACACCATCCCGGTATAAAAGTCGAGATTTCGTTGAGTGATGATCTCTACAATATCATGGGTTCCCTGGTCCATCTGAGAAAAATCCTGATGAATCTTATGACCAACGCCTGTGAAGCAATCAAATCCACCGGCAGCATCCTTATCTCGACCGCAAACACCTCGGTTGACGCACCTATCCGTGGTTACGAGAATGTCGAACCGGGCGACCATGTCCTTCTCTCGATAGCTGACCAGGGTTCGGGTATCTCCGATGCAGACCTTGAAAGAATTTTTGAACCGTTCTACTCAAAAAAAGTGATGGGCCGAAGCGGTACCGGTCTTGGTCTTGCGGTCGTCTGGAATATCGTGCAGGACCATAAGGGATACATCAATGTGATAACCACCGCGGCTGGAACGACATTCAAGCTCTACTTCCCGGTGACCCTGAAGAACCGCCTGGAACATGAATCATCCTTTGATATCAATGAATTACATGGCAACAATGAACTCATCCTGGTGGTGGACGACGTCGAGTCCCAAAGACAGATCAGCGCAGGCATCATCAACAAACTGGGATATCAGGCGGAAAGTGTGGCAAGCGGTGAAGCAGCGGTTGAATATGTAAGAAACCGGCCGGTCGATGTCGTTCTGCTGGATATGATCATGGATCCGGGAATAGGTGGCAGGAAAACCTATGAACAGATCCTGCAGCATCGACCGTATCAGAAGGCCATTATTGTCAGTGGTTTTGCGGAAACCGACGACGTCAAAGAAACACTCGGGCTCGGAGCCAGTTGTTTTCTAAAAAAACCACTGAAAATAAGAGAGCTCGGGACGGCTATAAAGAGCGCTCTTGCCCATTGAGTATTTGCGGCAGGCCGGGTTCATTCCTGCACCACCTGTCAGCAAGCGCGCAGCCCTGATTTCTCTTTAGCGCCATAAAGAGCAAACGCCATCCATCGACCGGTACCGGCTGCCAGATGTCCTGCCCGGCTAACGTTCTGCCGGATTACGGCAACGCTCTTTCTGTCAGTCGGACAGAATCTTGAAGGAAAGTTTGACGCGCGCCCGGTAGACGGCAGCTTTGCCTTTATCAATTACCATGTCCAGTTTATCAACCTCGGCAATACGCAGATCGCGCAGACTGAGCCCGGCTGATTTGACAGCATTCTGGGCAGCTTCTTCCCATGATACCGGACTTGATCCAACCATTTCGATGATTTTGTAAACACTCTCTGACATGGGGATTCTCCTCTGTTCAGGTTTGGGAAAGACCTACGGCGTCACTATGCGGCCAGAGCACCTGTCGGCTGGCGGCACAACTCCACGGGATACCACATGCTTTCGCTACACAGTATGTACTGATAAGCCCGAGGTCTACAGCCAGAGGGTAGACCGGCGAGAAAAATATGGGCGTTATCGGTCAAATCACTCATTTCACCGACAAGAAAAATGATCCTCCTTGCACTGGGCTGCATACTTTCCGCCAATGCAACCTCTCTGGTCGGACGTGTCTCTATTGTCCTGCCGCCCTGATCATGCCGGCTTTACTGGTTTTCGAAAAGCGCCCCCCTCCTGACGAGAAGCTATCCCTGATCGACACTGACACCGCAACACGGGTAAAAAAACCCGCTATCGGCAGCGATATAGAACGCTCAGAGAAGGTATACTCATCCGGCAGCAACCTGCTCCTCAGCGCGGCCCCTCTGCCTGAAAAACACTCCTGATTTTTTGAGAAAGTTCCGACAGGGTAAACGGTTTCTGCAGAAACCCGTTACAGCCTTTGTGCAGAATCTCAGAGGCCAGGCCGTCAACAGCATAACCGCTGGACAGGATAACAGGGAGCAGGGGGTGTACGTCACGTATAGCCTCAAAGGTCGCGCCGCCATCCATACCCGGCATGATAAGATCAAGGATAACCAGGTCTATCGTTTCTTTTCCGTTGGCGATTATCTCCAGTGCCTGTTTACCGCCTTCGGCAATGAGTACGTGGTAGCCCAATTCCGTCAACAGGGCCTGCCCCACGTCGATAATCATCTTCTCATCATCAACAAGAAGAATCGTCTCCGACCCTTTAGCAATATCCGCTTCAACGGCTATTTTTTCATCGGGAAGTCTGTTGGAGAAGGGGAGGTAGATGGTGAAGGTACTGCCGCTGCCAACCTCGCTGAAAGCGGTGATGAAGCCGTTGTGATTCTTGATGATCCCATAAGCGGAAGCTAAACCGAGGCCTGTTCCGCGGCTCTTGTCTTTCGTCGTGAAAAAGGGATCGAAAACCTGCTGCAGAACCGAAGCATCCATGCCGATACCGGAATCGGTGATCGAGATCTTGGCATAACTCCCCGGCGCGATCTGATGAGGTTCGCAGAAGAGTTGATCCAGTTTCTCTATCGAGGTTCCGATCCAGAGTTCTCCGCCCTTTGGCATGGCCTGCCAGGAATTGACATACATATTCAACAGCACCTGCTCTATCTGTTCACGGTCTATATCCGCCACGACGGGTGTGCTGGCCAGGAGCGTCTTTATCCTGATTTCCTTCCGGGCCCGACCGAACATCGTTGAACTCTTCTCCACCAGATCGTTCAAGTCTGTTGGCCTGGGATTGTATTTGCCGCCCCGTGCCGCACCCAGCATCTGTCCGGTGAGATTGGTGGCACTCTGGATGTATTCTTCAATCGCCCTGATATGTTCAAGATTTGGATCAGTCGGGGAGATCTCCACCGCCATCAGCGAAGTTCGTCCCTGGATACCCATTAACAAATTGTTGAAATCATGAGCAATACCTCCAGCGAGGGTGCCGACGGCCTGCATTTTCTGCGCATGATATAACTGGCCTTCCAGACGTTTGGCAACCGTGATATCGCGAACAAATTCGACCGCTCCTGTTATTTTTCCCGTTTCTTTATCCCTGATGGGAAAACTGAACAACTCGAGCCAATCCACGGAAGACCCAGACAATCCTGGTACAATCTCACGTTCGGGCCGGCCCGATGCAAGACAGCGAATGGTGGGGCATGGATCGCAGGGAACGCTTTTGTTATGGTAGCAGATATGGCATTTCTTGCCGAGCAACGGCACATTTTGGGCATACCATTGTCTCATCACACTGTTCGTATGCCGAATGGTAAGATCGGGATTCAGGACACTGATTCCGTCCTGAATACTTTCAATGACATCATCAAGAAAACCTTGACTATCTTTAAGGGCTCTCTGCACACGCTTGCGCCCTTCAATTTCCAGGAGCAGCTGCCTGTTGATATCCGCCAGATCATCTGAGCTTTTCTGCACCTTTTTCAGGCTTTCCAGCAGTTCGGTACTCGAAGTCCGCAGTCTCTGCTGGACTCTTTCGCGGACAATCTCAGCGACCAGGCTGAACAGGTGGATCGTTATATATACGGCGACAAAACGGGTGATAAACCGGATATCAAAAGAGACCGGAGCACCATAGCCTGTGGTCATCAACAAACAGAACAATGACAGCAGCAGCAGCGAGAAGGAGACGTAGGTACCCACCTTTTTCCCAAGCAGGTACAGCGATATCAGGGGATAGGTGAAGACCCATAGATACGTTGAACCTCCCATGCTGCTGTAGGCTACCAGGAAAACAAAATAGATTCCGGTACCGAGTACGCCAAAAAGACTGACAAAAACAAGGTTTTTCCGGATTCTGAGAAAATAAAGATTTGCCCCGATATAAATCAGAATCGACCCATCCATGATACTCAGGAGATACTCTCCCTGCAGAGCGGCCATGGTAGCAAACAGACAAAGGAAGATGGCCCCCAGGATACCGATAAGATTGAGCAGAAAATGCTTTCTCAGGATATCCAGGTCGGCATCGGCGGACAATCCGCTGGCAAAAATAGTCCAGATCCATGCTGCCACCCGATCTTTATACGATTTCTGCCGATTCATTTTATATCCGCTGCCGACCAGTCCAGGGAATTGCCCGGTTGTGGAAACTGTTTACCTGGTATCGGGTTCAGGAGCTGTCAAAGAAGAAATCAGGCGCAACGGTATCGATGCGGCGGCCGCCGGATGACGGGCGGTGCTGCGTGTGATATCTTCAAGAAAAGTGTGTGAACCGCCTCATTTCCGATTGCCCTCCTCTACCTGTATCCATCCCTGAAGGATACCACTTCTCGGCCAACAATTTGAAGCTATTTCCTGAAAAATCGTAACGACGAGAGCTGTCCTGGTGTGTAAACGAATAAATGGTAGTAAATAGTGCCATTAATCTATCTTTTCCTCCCTATTGAATTGTCGTTTGTCCATTACCACAGGTATGGTAATGATTTTCATTGAACAGATTTCAGCCGATTATAGTTCCGCTACAAACAAGATCTCTGCAGCAAGCGAGGTGATGGTGTACAAACTAATTTACAAGAGCAGGAGCAAGGGCGCTATTGACCGGCATACCCTGCGCGACATTCTCTATACAAGCCTGGATATGAACCGCCGAAACGGGTTGACTGGCGTCCTGCTTGCTACCCGAACCCATTA
>JAHEMX010000190.1 GCA_024643445.1 Desulfobulbaceae bacterium
GAGCGGCTATTGACCAGGCGCTTGCCAAATACAACGATACCGGCAGGCCTGTAATAATTGTCTGTCCACGCGGCAAGGGCGGCGCCAAGAGCTGTTATGATTATATGAAGTCCCGGAACGTCCCTGCCGGGAAGCTGACCATTCTAGAAAACGGTATGGCTGGCTGGCCCTACCAAGAGTTGGTGGAAGGGCGGTAGCTTCTTGCTGGCGGCGGGCTGAAAAGGGGAGTCTTCCTGGCTTGCCGGCGAGCGGAGAAGGCCCGTTGCGGCCTTGGGAAATCTGCACGTTACACCGGCGTTTAAAAATTCTTGCATCCTTGATTTCGGACTAATAACTGAATTATTCAGGGTATCCTTAGGTATGTGCTGGGTTAGCTGATAAACGAAAAGGGCAGATCGTTTCCAATTCATTTTCTTCTGCTCGTTTGGCATTATAGCATCTTACCAGGAGGAATTCTCAATTCTTCAATGGTCGTGATTGAGTCAGGTTGATCTCGTTTTCTAGTCGCTGTTTTCCAGATTGAACGAGGACAGCGTTTCCTGGCATCTTGGGTGTTTTTGCCTTGTATATATCTTCTGTTCCTTTGTTCATAAATGGCATGAGCGAAGATTCATGTTACACGGAATTCATGCCACACCAAATATCTTTCAATACCCAACACAGGAAGCAACTGGCGGCGGAGCGGGGCGGACGGAAGTCAAAAGCCCGGCTGACCGGCGTCCGGTACTGACCGGTCAGGCGAGTTCACTTGATTTCAATTCCCGCCATCCGGGCAAAAGCAACAAAATCGAGAGCTGTGTTCTGGTCGTGGACGATACGCCATTCGCCATCCTGCAACTGGAAAACGTAGGTAAGCCAGGTTTCGATTGGTTTGTCTTCGGCTTTGGGCCGATAGCGGTATTTGACCAGCGCCATTGCCACGTCTTCTCCTACCACCTTATGAACAACTGAACCTTCCCATACCCAGTTCGGGTCGCTAAACCATTGCCTGTGGATTTCAATTGTTTCGGCTGGGGTAGTGAAAGCGTGCCCATTTTGGACGATTGTATAAAGGGTGCCGCTTTTGGTGAGATGGGACTTAAACGCGTCTATGTCTCTGTTGTAAATGGCCGCGAAATGTTTTTGTATGGCTGCATCGAAATCGGGTTTCACAAGTGCGCCTCCACTGTAAGCGGTAAGAGTATAGGATACCAGGTGGCTATTGTTTCTTCGTGCCGGTCATCAGGATGCGGCTGGCCTGGAAGGCCCTGGAGAGTTCCTGGATCCTGCCGACCGAGACCCCCTGTCATGCCGCATCACGGTTCTGTCCGTTCATCGCTATTCACTCCGCTCCGGGTGGATGATCACCAGCTTGACCGGCGCCTTCTTGACCGTGATCTGGTGAACGGTCGATTTCGGCAGAAATATGTACTCATACTTCGAATGGGTGCTGGTCTCCGGTTGATCGCTCCGTTCAAGCGCAATAATCCCTTCCGTTACCACGATGATCTCATCGTAGTTGTGTCCCTCCTTCGGGGACTGATTACCCTCGTTGGCAAAAACGATCTCGACCTCGAACTCGTTCCCGGTTCCCTTGAAGACTCTCGTAATATCAGGTGGCTGCATGGTTATACCCTCCAACGTTATGATTTTGCCCTTCTCCCGGCTCTGACCGCAAGCGTTGCCAGCAGCACGAACCAGACCCCGCCTATTCCCGCACCGGTTAAGAATACACCCTCGAAGCCCAGCCGCGTGAAGATCGGAGCGAACATGATCGGCGAAAAAAACTGCCCGATAAAGCCAAACGTTCCCAGGTAGGAGCTGAACCGCCCCCTGAAGGCAGGCGGCACGGCGGACCCGATCCAGACCATCACGGTCGGCAGGAGCAGCCCCTGGCTGACGCCGAACAGGGCCGCACCGATGGCGATGACGAAGCTCTGCGTCGCCTGCGAGATAATGGTTAAGGCCGGAATCCACAGGGCTGCGGTGATCACCACGATTCGTTCATAGCTGAAGCGCGTCCGTATTTTCCCGTAGACGAATGCGGTCACCGCGGCCGAGGAGGTCAAGGCTACGATGAACAGGCCGATGCGAAAGGTGTTCGTGATGCCAAAACCTTCCAGCAGTTGGGGAAGGAAGACAACGATGGAATAAAGGAGCAGGCTGCCGGAAAACGTGAGCCCATAGATAATGAAAAGGACGGGGCTTGTGCGAAAGATCTCCGAAACGGACGTGGTGTGGTGTGGCTGCAGGCCTTTCGGATGACCGGTCGCCGGCTCCGGCAACGCGGCGATGGCCGCCAGACCGATCGGGATGGCCACCATGTAGACGGCGAATGGAAGACGCCATGAAACCGAACCGAGGGCGCCACCGAGCAGGGGCCAGATGATGCCGCCGAAACTCTGGGCACTGCCGCGCCATCCCATCACCTTGTCACGCTCGAGACCTTCGTAACTATTCAGGATAAGGACGTTTATACCGGAAAAAACCCCGGCCAGGCCGATCCCGAGACAGGCCCGGCTGGTCAGGAAAATCCAGAAGGAGTTGATCAGCAACCCCGAACCACCGGCGATGCCGTAGAGAAACAGAGCGGCGATAAATGTCTTCCTGACCCCTTTTCGATCGATGATGCTTCCCATCAACGGGCTGAACAGCGCCATGAACAGCCCGTGCGTGGTGATGATCAAGCCGACGTTCGAGTGCGCAATCCCCAGGCTGTCGCGCATCAGGTTGAGCGTCGGCGCGATGATGCTGCCGGCCATGATGGTCAGGGTGGCCGAGGCAAAGATGATGCCGAGGAATAGTTTGTTCGAACCGGCCATACCTGCGTTCCTTGGTAACGGTTGGATAGGAAATGCCACTCCTAGCTCTGGTTATAAACCAGATCGCAATCTCCGGGCAAGCAAATCCTGACCAACGATTCGCCCATCCCCCCGCTCTTGATGCCTTGGGGAGACACTCGGTGAGGAGAATCACGGGCGATTCCGCCTCCGGCGTTCTGCACGGTGTGGTTACCTTTCCGGAAAACAATGAGATAATCGACTTCTCCCGGATCTTGATATATTTAGCTGCTCAATGGCAGGGATATCCGTTATCATGCTCGGTAAAGTTATCTGACGGGCCAAGGGGGGCGAGCCGAATCGAATCTTGCCGTTTGAGCCCTTCCTGGGGAACCAGAATATCAGGATCAGGGTTTCAATGAGTGGTATAAACGATAAAAGAAGCCACCAGCCGGATCTGTCCAGCTCATGCAGGCGTCGAACTCCGACTCCTGTACAGGGGAGAATGAGAACCAGTTCCATAGGTTGCTGAGGATGCCGGAACCAAATTAGCTATGAAACATGGTCCTGTCGCGATGCATCCTGGAAATGCCGGCTATTTTCCGGTAAAACTCAAGCATAGAAAAGGACCATAGAAGGTAAAAGGAATGACCTCCAGACTGTCAAAATGGCTGTTGATCGTCCCGGTGATACCCGTTGTCATCGTCGTGCTCCTGCTTGCTGGTGTCACCATTCCGCTCGATTTCCTTGATGCCCGGCTGGAATCTCTTGCCGCCGACCTGCTGGACAGAGATGTCAGCATCCAGGGTCCGGTCCGGCTTAGAACCTCCCTGCAGCCGCGCTTGGACCTTGGGGGTCTTACCATCGGTAACCCGCGTGACTGGGACGATGAGAGCGGGCACCTGCTCAGGGTTGAGAAAAGCAGTGCCCAGCTCAGTCTTACGGAACTGCTGCGGGGCAATGTGCACATCAAGGACCTTGAGTTTACCGGGGTCGACCTGCGCCTTCTCACCAGGGGCAATCATACCAATAACTTCCAGTTTGTCCTTCGGGATTCTCATCAGGGCCGGAAAGCAGCTACGAAGCATGAGCTGAGCAGCCTGGACCGGCTTCGCCTGCATGAGGTGCGGCTGAGTTATATTGATGAGCTGAGCAGCAGGCAATTTACCCTGGAAATCGACGAGGCCCGCGGGCAGGGAAAGGCGCAGAGCCCCCTGGAGTTGATGTTTTCCGGAAAACTGGGCGGCAAACCCTGCAGGCTCGAACTCGCTGGCGGCTCATTGAAGGAACTGCTCGACCATCAGGGACGCTGGCCGCTTACCGGGGGGCGTCTGACCCTGGCCGATGTCTCTGTTGGCTTGACCGGTTCGCTGAATTTTGCCGACAAGGGCCTGGCCGGGTATTTGGCGCTCGCGCTTGAAGGCCACAGCCTGCCTGCCTTCGGCCGCAGCTTTAACCTTTCGTTACCGGATATCGGTGATTTTTCGCTTGCCGCCGACATCACTTTACTGCCCGGGATCATTCAATTTACGACGATGCGGTTGACGGCTTTACACAATACAGTCGAGGGAGACCTGATCCTTGCGCTTTCCGGCGATCGCCCGATGCTGGCCGGAGATATCGCGATTGCGGAACTTACCCCCGAAATAATGGCCGCATTTCAGGCAGACGATGCAGGAAAACAGGACAGAAATGGTTCCAGAGAAGGGCTCTCGGCAGAACCGCCCTGGGAAATACTTCAGGCTGCGGATATGGACCTGAGGCTCCGGGTTGGCAGTGTCAGGAGGGGAGACCTGAAGATCGGCAATCTGAAAGGAGTATTCTCCCTGGTCGATGGCGACCTGCTCGTTCCCGTCAGCATGCAGGTCATGGACCTGCCGCTGAGCGGCCAATTTGAAGTTGCAACCAGCGGCCCCCTGCCGACAATAAGGGCTGACGTATCCAGTCCCGGAGCCGATCTCTCTGCTTTGTTTGACGTTTTGTCTGCAGAGCGCACCTTGCAGGGTCGGCTTGGTGCCTTGTCATTCAAAAGCAGGAGCAGCGGAACCACCTTTGGCGAGTTGTTCAAAAAAGCAGATCTTGAACTGAGGCTTGGACCGACGATCATAAAAAATGACTCGATAGCAGTTGTTGCCGCCGAGGCATTGCATATGGAACGGTCGCCCCAGGGTGCCTTCTCGATTTCCGCCACGGGCGAACTGCTCGGTAGCCCCTTGGCCCTGGATACGTCGTTCGGCAAGGCTGCAGCCGTATCCGGTCAGCCGGGTACTTCACTGCATCTGGGCCTCAAAGCCTGTGATACCGAGCTGCTGTTTGATGCAGGTTCTGCACCAAAAGGGGAAGGCCGGGGGGACAGGGTCTTTTCCCTGAAGGTCGAGGGGGAACGGCTGTGCGGCTTCCTTGAACCGGCCGAACGCTTCATGGGGAGAAATTTCAGCTTTGCAACCGTCGCCAGCGGCAGCCTGACGGGCGAGGTGTTGACGGTTGACGTGGAAAGAGTCAGGCTTGGAAAACTCAACTTGAATGGCAGGGTGGAAGTGGAATCGAGCGCCGATGGCAAACCCCGTATTTCCGGGGTGATTTCTAGTGAGCGTATTGATCTCGCACAGATCCTGCGGCAAAAAAACAGCTCTATCCGGGAGCCCGAAACCGGGACACGGCCGGAACCGCTTTCGGAACAGCCAGCTCCGGCTCAGACACTTCTCGAGCAGAAAGTGAATCTCATCAAGAATCTGTTAGCGGTTGAGATCCTGCCCATTAGAAAATTCCTGACGACAGATGTGCATCTGGAGATCGAAGTGGACGAGCTGATCACCGGATTGATCCGTATCTCCGATCTGCAACTCACCCTAGAGGCGGAGGAAGGCAAACTCAGGCACTCTCCATTCCAGGCCCGGATCGGCGGAAGTCTTTTTACCGGCAGTGCCGCTGTCGATACTACGGCAACGGTTCCTCTGGCACACCTGGATCTGGCTACGGAAGACTTCAGCCTTTCAGAGCTTCTTAAAGACTTTGAAATCAGCCGAATACCGGATCTGAGCGCGGACCATGTCGGTCTGAATCTGAGTTTTAAAGGAAAAACGCTGCAAGAGATGCTGGTTAAGGCCTATTATCTGGCCCAATTGAGAAACGGCAGATTAGTGCTGCCGAGGGAGTCTCTCCTGCCGGTAGTGCTGCACCTTGAGCGGGTTGATTATGTCGCCTCACCGGGACAGCCCGCGATGATGTCTGCGACCGGAGACGTTAACAACCTCTCCCTGGCTCTTGAGATGACGGGCGAAGGGGTTTTTGCAAGGGGGACCGGGAAGCCGGTGGTTATTTCCGCACAGGCTGATCTGGCCGATACCAGGGTGGAGGTTGACGGACAGATCAACCGGAAAAATGATACGGGGGAGTCCTTTCGCTTGAGCACCATGCTATCCGGCACGCGGATGGACAGCTTGAACGAGCTTCTTGGCGTCAACCTGCCGCCGCTCGGCCCTTACCGGATTGAAGGAGCCCTGGCCTCGAAGAAAGATAACAGTATCGGTTTATACGACATGGGAGTCCAGATCGGTGCTTCAAAATTACATGGCGAATTGATCGTATCCGTTCCTTCCGTCAAGGACAGTGAAACCGTTCATAAACCCTTGCTGCAGATCGATCTCAGCGCTCCATCCATTCAATTGAACGATTTCCGCTTCGAGGACTGGTCTCCGCTGAAGGCAAACCTGCCGGATGCGGGAATCGCTGGCCAAAATGAGCCTGATAACGCTGGTGATGATGGCAGGCTCCGCAATATTCTCGGCGCTGACCTCGCAAAGGCGGTCAACGGAACGCTTGGGGTTCAGGTCCGGGAAGTGCTGTCCGGCAGCGATAATCTCGGCAATGGGCAGCTCAACGCCCGTCTTGAGGACGGGCGCTACAGCATGGATAATCTGCGGTTGGATATTCCGGGAGGAACGATACGCATGGCGGGAGAACTCCTGCCGGAAGAGGACAGCATCAAAGCGGAGTTGCAGATGGAAGTCAAACAGTTCGATTACGGCATCCTGGCCAGAAGAACGAAACCGGACAGCGCGCTGAAAGGAGAAGTAAATCTGGCCCTTGACCTGAATTCCCGGGCGGAGACGCCGATTCAGCTGAAGGAAAAATTGAATGGTCGATTGAGAATCGGCATCGTGCCGGAAGAGTACGAAGCGGGAACTATCGACCTCTGGGCCGTCAACATTATACGGGCTGCTCTGCCGGCCCTGTTGAGCGGGGACAGGTCAGTCGTCAACTGTCTGGCAGGTGACTTTTCCCTGCAAGACGGCATACTGCGCCCTGACCTGTTTGTCATGGATACCAGTAAGATGAGGGTCCGGGGTACAGGCGTGGTCAATTTCAAGACGAATGAGATCGATTTTCACCTGAAACCGA
>JAHEMX010000191.1 GCA_024643445.1 Desulfobulbaceae bacterium
TCTTTCATGGGCATTGATTGATTCTAAACGTCAAAACGCAGCATATTGTTATCTGCATATCATTGAAGAGGCTCAAATAACCAGTCGATTCCGGATATCTTTTGGCAGGTGGGCACTGATTGAGGACAGGACAAAGGCGGCAAGAACAGTCTGCGGTGCCGGCAGAATCTGGTGATAGGCAACACCAAGCAGCAGCAGTTTGGCAAACGTTCCCAAACCGGATATTTCGCGGTAAATTTGACGATGCCGCATGCTTTCCGTAAAAAAAAGCAGGATACCGCTCAGCACGGCCATCCCCAGGTAGAACTCCGGTGGACCGGCAATCCCCTCGATAATAAACGATGTCAGATAGACCGCAGCGCCAACCTGATGAACGGCTCTGACAGCTACGGATATGAGCAGCACCCAGTAGGGCCGGTCGCCGATCCGGCCCGTTAGGGCGATCCCGTCAATGTTCCGCTCATGTCCCTCGTCACGACCACTTTTCATCTCGGTTATCCGAACACCATACTTTTGCCTTAAACTGCTGTCGAAAGTACTTCCAGAATAAAACTATCAGAGCCGCTCTGTCGATAGCTATTTTAGGGCACCTTGAATAATCGGTCCAGAGAGGGGCTGCTTACAAAAGACAAAAAAAACCCGCTACCTGGAAGAGAGAGGGGGAGGGAACAGATAGCGGGGAACACTATATATAGCAATATATAGAGAGTGTTTTTACTGGAAAGTAACCACTGAGTAGGGGTGAGTCAAGGAATCCTTCTATCTTTTAAGTCCTGCAAAATTTACCTTCCCTTTAACTACTCCATATATGCCAGTTTTTTGAGAATAATTCCTCTTATCTCGCCATGAAAAAATGTTGTTTCCTTAAATCTTTCTTTTACTCTTTATTGCATTTTTCCGGTAATTAGGTTTATTAAGGCGTAATATAAAAAAAATGATTACTATATTGTAATACGTTCGCGGAAAGGCTTAGTAATTTTTGGTTTTTTCTTTGTTATTTCAGCTAATTATTACGGTTAAGATGTCTTTTCGTGAGTCACTTGTACAGGAAGTGTCTCCTTCGAAGTGAGGAACAGGGCAACAAATGAAATCTTGTGATATTGTCGGCGGACGAATAAGAACGACGTGCGTACGCTGCAATAAAGTGACATATACGGATGTTGCGCCTGATACCAAGGAGAAGATTGTTCGCTGTTCGTGCGGGAAATCAGAAACTTACGAGATAAACAACCGCAGGTCAGCCCGCGATTCTACGGCCGGCAGTGCCGAAATTTTCTTTGCAGACGAGTGTGAAAGTAAAATTCACCTCTTTGACGCCTCTGATACCGGTATCGGTTTTTACGTGCCGAAAGAGGTGGCTGCCCTGCTCCATCCCGGCCAGGAAATCACCTTTAAAAACAGATCGGGTGAAGGTGAAGTTGCCATGCGAAAGATGCTGATCACCAGTGTTTCCGGCAACCGGGTAGGTGCGAAATATCCCGAGACAAGTTCCGCTTCAAAATTCCTCATCTAGAAGACCTGCCCGCTTTCCCGGGTTAGTGGCCGCTTCAGTATTACCGCTGGCAATAACGGCAAGATTCGGCGCGAACCAGCCAACTCCTCCGCGAGGGAGTGACCGGTTAGTTAAACGAAGGAGTCGGCTCGTTGACTTTAGAGGGGTTTGCCTCCCTTAAAGAGTCCGGCCACGGTATAGTCAGACGTGCGAAACCCGCTCGTGCCGCAGTACGCCGCATCGACAAAGCCCGCCTCTTGCATCAAGTTCAGCTGATCCCGCACGGGGATCGCGCCCCCTACTCATTGTGCCCAGGAGGCAAGTTCCCCGCCCACCACCGCAGACTGCTTATCTTCGTTTATGATATCAGCAAATTGCATGCGGCCGCCGGGCTTGAGAACACGATAGATGTCACGAAACAATTCCCGTTTACAAGGCGAAAGGTTTATCACGCCGTTTGATATGACGACATCAAAGGTTTTGTCGTTATAGGGTATCGTCTCCGAAGATACCTGAATGGCTTCAATATTGGTAATGCCGAAAAATTGAAAATTTTTCCTTGCCTGCTGAATCATCTCCCCGGTAAGGTCGATGCCGCAGACCTTGCCGGCGGAACCGACAACCCCGCTGGCAACGATAAGATCAAATCCGCTCCCGCAGCCGATATCGAGGACGGCGCTGCCGGCTTCTATTTCGCCAAGAGAAAACGGATTCCCCACCCCGCAGAACGATTGGATCAGTGCATCGGGCATACGGGCGATGACGCGCTGATCATAGTTCAGCGCCCGGGCACCATCCCTGCCGGTTGGATATTTGAATTTACCTTCGGCTGATCTTGCAGTATCCGAATAACGCGCTCTCACCGCATTCCTGATCTGGCTCAGCTCATCGGCAGTGAATGCACCGGGTAGCAACTGGTCTCTCGTCGCGACCGTCGCTCCATCATCCCCTGCCTGGCATCCCACGGATGCGTCTGAAGGTTTTCAGCCACCGCTTTTCCGGTTGAACAATGATAGCATGGACACGATTTATCCTCCGCCTGAGCGCCCTGAACCGCAAAAACAACCATTTGTACCACATTATAGTACTCATCCGCCCGGCTGTCTGCAAGCCTTTCCCCACCGGGCAGTTGCCGGTGGGTTCCCGGGAACCTCCCGCATGCGGCCAAAAGTCACCGGCACTTCCCTGATAAAAAGCTCGCCCCCCTGCTCCCAGAAAAGCTTTCAGACGCTGTCTTTCAGCACATCTGTTTTAAAAATGCAGACAATACCCGGCAGGTAATAACGGAGTTTTTTCCGCCGGGATACAAAAAGACACTGGCTCATTCGGGATAAAGGCTTATCGTTTCAAGCAGTACGTCCCCGCCAATAATCTCTCGCTGTTTAACTCCAAAAAAAAGTTAGGCGGGAAAAACAGAAAGCTACCGACCTACATTCCGCAAATTGCGAATTTTTCGAACACATTTTCGAACGAAACGAAAATATTTTGTTGATTTTTCGAAAAAATCGTATTTACTGAAAACAGGTCGGTACAGATCCACTCAACCAACAGCTCAAGGAGGTCGTCTTTATGTTCAAAAAGATCGCGTTATTCACAGCTGTAGCCGCACTGAGCGTATCAAGCGTGTACGCTGGTGTTGATGAGGCAAAAAAATGGATTGATGATGAGTTCCAGCCTTCGTCACTGTCAAAAAGTGATCAGTTGAAGGAAATGGAATGGTTCATTAATGCCGCCAAACCTTTCAAGGGCATGGAAATCAACGTGTTGTCCGAAACAATTCCTACCCATGAGTACGAGTCAAAAACCCTGGCCAAAGCATTTGCGGACATCACCGGCATCAAGGTCAATCACCAGTTGCTTGGTGAGGGTGAGGTTGTGCAGGCGGTGCAAACGCAGATGCAGACCAATCGTAACCTCTACGATGCCTATATCAATGATTCGGACCTGATTGGTACCCATTCGCGCCTGCAGCTTGCCGTCAATCTGACGGACTGGATGGCGGGCGAAGGTAAAGATGTCACCAATCCGAATCTTGATGTCGATGATTTTATCGGCAAATCCTTCACTACCGGTCCTGACGGAAAACTGTACCAGCTTCCCGATCAGCAGTTCGCCAATCTCTACTGGTTCCGTAAAGACTGGTTTGATCGTCCTGAACTGAAGGAAAAATTCAAAGCAAAATACGGCTATGAACTGGGCGTACCGGTTAACTGGTCCGCCTATGAAGACATCGCTGAATTCTTTACAGACGATG
This sequence comes from Desulfobulbaceae bacterium, assembly GCA_024643445.1. Classification (GTDB taxonomy): domain Bacteria; phylum Desulfobacterota; class Desulfobulbia; order Desulfobulbales; family Desulfocapsaceae; genus Ww85. The sequence continues at coordinate 3,747 of JAHEMX010000191.1, forward strand.
TCAAGGAAATCGATGGTGTTAAGATTTATGGCCATATGGACTACGGCAAGCGGGCACCCGACCTTGGCTGGCGAATGACTGACGCCTGGCTCTCCATGGCCGGCGCCGGCAGCAAAGGATTGCCCAACGGCGTTCCCGTTGATGAATGGGGAATTCGCATGGAAGCCGGCACCTGTAATCCGGTGGGCGCATCGGTCTCACGTGGTGGCGAGACCAATGGCCCCGCATCGGTATATGCAATTCGCAAGTGGGACGAGTGGCTGCGGAAATATGCTCCTCCGGGTGCGGCCAGCTATGACTTCTACCAGTCCCTGCCGGCCCTTTCACAAGGGAATGTTGCGCAGCAGATCTTCTGGTACACCGCCTTCACAGCATCCATGGTGGCACCGAAGTCAGAAGGTAACAACACGGTTGATGACAAAGGCATGCCGCTATGGCGCATGGCGCCTTCTCCCCATGGCCCCTATTGGGAAGATGGCCAGAAACTGGGATATCAGGATGCCGGATCGTGGACCTTGTTCAAGTCAACCCCGGTTGACCGCCGCAAGGCTGCCTGGCTCTATTCGCAGTTTGTGGTCTCAAAGACGGTGGACGTCAAGAAAAGCCATGTCGGTCTGACCTTTATCCGAGAGAGCACCGTCAATGATAAATCCTTTACCGAGCGTGCCCCTAAACTCGGCGGTCTTGTTGAGTTTTACCGGTCGCCTGACCGTGTCATGTGGTCGCCTACCGGCGTAAACGTGCCTGACTACCCGAAACTGGCACAGATCTGGTGGCAGCAGATTGGTGATGTTAACTCCGGTGTTTTCACCCCGCAACAGGCCATGGACCGTCTTGCAGAAGAGATGGATCTGGTTATGGCGCGCATGCAGGTTGCTGATGAAAAAGCCAACACCTACGGCGGCTGCGGCCCGAGGCTGAATCCGAAATCTGATCCGGCTGTCTGGCTCGCCAAAGAAGGCTCTCCCAAGGCCAAGCTGGCCAATGAGAAGCCCCAAGGTGAAACGATTAATTATGACGAACTGGTTAAACGCTGGAACAAATAAGAATCCGGTGAGTACCTGACCAGAGGACTCGGGGCCTGTCTCCTGACGCTCTTTTTGCCAGCGGCGGGCCCTGAGTTTCAGCATAGACATCATCTTCCAGCCAGTGCATTGACATGCAAACCGATATAAGTGCGCGACAACGCTTGATCATGGAACATATCCGTGAGCACGGTTCCGTGCAGGTGGATCAGCTGGCGGCCCATTTGCGAGTCACTCCGCAGACCATACGACGTGACCTGAACCGGTTATATGATCTTGGACATGTTCAGCGTGTCCGCGGCGGTGCAGTCATCAAGGATACCGTCAGGAATCTTGGCCACGGCGCAAGAAAGGTACTGATGGCCGACGAAAAAACAGCAATAGCCAGACTCACTGCCCAAATCATCCCGAACAACTCCTCAATGTATATCAATCTCGGAACCACCACTGAGCGTGTGGCCGAGTTTCTGAAGGATCACGAATCCATCCTGGTGATCACCAATAATATCAATGTGGCGAGTATATTATGGCCTCATCGTAACATCGAGGTCATGATAGCAGGAGGCAAGATCCGCACTTCCGATGGCGGCATTGTCGGAACCAGCACCGAGGAATTTATTGACAGGTTTAAACCGGATTATGCGATAATCGGCTGTTCCGCCATCGACGCTTCAGGTGAGATACTGGACTATGATCTGCGCGAGGTGCGCGTGACCCAGGCTATCCTCAGGCAGGCCCGCTCTGTCATCCTGGTTACCGATTCGATGAAACTGGAGCGCTCTGCCCCGGTCAAGGTGGGAACGCTGGATGATATTGACATCCTGGTTACCGACAAAGGTATTCCGGTCGAGTTTATCGAGTTATGCCGGCAGAAAAATGTTGACGTAAGGATCGCAAAACCACCGGCTTAGAAAAGGTTTGAGGAAGACACTCCATGGCTATTGAACTGAGAAATGTTAAATTCCGGGTTGGCGCAGAAACATATATCTACGAAACATCACTCACCCTTGAGCCTGGCGGGTTCAACATTCTGCTCGGCACAACGCTCAGTGGAAAAACCACCCTGATGCGACTGATGGCAGGATTGGAGAAACCCACGGCCGGGGAGGTCTGGGCCAGCGGCAGGAACGTGACCGGTCTCCCGGTACAGCGGCGCAGTGTGGCGATGGTCTATCAGTCCTTTATCAATTATCCCAGCTTCACCGTTTACGACAATATTGCCTCACCGCTCAAGGTAGCCGGGTTAAGCAGGCAGGAAATTGACGACAAGGTCCATCGATTTGCCGATCTCCTCAAACTGACGCCAATGCTCAACCGCCTGCCAAAAGAGCTCTCCGGCGGCCAGCAACAGCGAACCGCACTGGCGCGGGCTCTGGTGAAAGGTGCCGAACTCGTATTGCTGGATGAACCACTGGCCAATCTTGACTATAAGCTGCGGGAGGAACTGCGTGACGAGTTGCCGAAACTGTTCACGGATACCGGAGCCACGGTTGTCTACGCCACAAGTGAACCATTGGAGGCCCTGATGCTGGGCGGTCACACCGCGACACTCAACGAGGGACGCGTCGTTCAGTTTGGCAGGACCGCATCCATTTATCGCAAGCCGGCCACGCTGGAAAGTGCAGAGGTCTTCTCAGATCCGCCGATCAACACGGCAGTCATTACAAAACGTGGAGACCAGGCAATTTTAGGCAAGGTTGCTTCCTGGAAGGTTCCGGAAAAGCTGGCCGCTCTGCCGGACGGAGAATACAAATTTGCTTTGCGGCCCCACCATCTGCTGCCCCAGGGAAAGGGCGTAGAAGTGAATGGCACTGTCCAGATTGCCGAGATCAGCGGCTCGGAATCAATTATCCGCTTGAAGGTAAACGGCAATGTCTGGGTCAGTCAGGCCCAGGGCATTCACTCCTTCGAATATGGAGAAAAGGCCCGCATTTATTTTAATTCAAGCCACTGTATGTACTTCGGAACGGATGACCAGTTGATTGATCTTTAACCCAGACAGGTTGCACCATGGCAAGAATCAGATTCAGGAATATAAGGCATGCGTATCCGCCACCAAAGGGGCAGGAACCGGTTTACGCGCTCAATGAGATTAACCAGGTTTGGGAAGACGGAGGCGCATATGCGCTGCTGGGTCCCTCAGGCTGCGGAAAGACGACACTGCTGAACATTATATCAGGATTGCTGACGCCATCCGAGGGAGACGTCCTGTTTGACGGCGCGGAGGTGACCCGCCTGCCCACCTCAGAAAGACAGATAGCCCAGGTGTTTCAGTTCCCCGTTGTCTACGACACCATGACGGTTTTCGATAATCTGGCCTTCCCGCTGCGCAACCGCGGTATGGATGAAGCCCTGGTTAAACAACGTGTCGAGCAGATTGCGGAGATG
>JAHEMX010000192.1 GCA_024643445.1 Desulfobulbaceae bacterium
TTTCACCCCGGATGCCGGACCTCCCCCTTGAAACGACGGCGTATGGCGTCACCGCGATACTCGCGGCTCGCATCGCCTCGCTTATTCCCGGCACCTCCTTTTCAATAACCTGATCCATCGCCTCAGGCGTAACATCAGAAGGAGAAACGCCCGTTCCTCCGGTCGTGATGACAAGATCCGCCTTGTCGTTTTCGATTGCTTCCAATGTGGTTTCAACAATGAATGGGATCTGGTCGGGGATCACAGAATAGTGACAGAGGTCATACCCGTGTTCAACAAACAGCCGGACAAGAGCTTTGCCGCTGGTATCTTCTCGCTCTCCCCGGGAACCTTTGTCGCTCATGGTTATGACAGCAAAGCGATAGGTGCGACTATCACTTTGCTGTTTCATACCATTATTCTGCATTGCGTTTGGCCACAATTTTTTCCGCTATATGCGAAGGCACCTCTTCGTAATGAGAAAAGGCAATGGTAAACGATCCAAGCCCACCGGTCATTGAAGTAAGCTCATTTGCATAAGTCTGGATTTCAGACATCGGCACCTGTGCGTTGATAACCTCGCCCTTCGGCGAAGAGTCCATACCCATGACCTTCCCTCTCCGGGAGTTCAGATCACCCATTATGTCACCAACACTTTCCTTGCCGACCGTGACGACCATGCTCATAATCGGTTCCAGCAAAACAATGCCGGCACTGGGGGCCGCCTCTTTGAAGGCAAGCGAACCGGCAATTTTAAAGGCCATCTCTGAAGAATCTACCGAGTGATAGGAACCGTCATACAAGGAGACTTTTACATCGACCACCGGATAGCCGGCAAGCACGCCTTTCTCCATGGCCTCAATAATGCCTTTCTCAACTGCCGGACGGTACTGCTGTGGAATAACACCACCGACGATATTGTCGACAAATTCAAATTTCTCACCGGGGATAGGAGAAAGCTCAATCCAGCAATCACCAAACTGTCCGCGCCCGCCGCTCTGTTTTTTATGCCGTCCCTGGGCCTTTGCACTTCCCTTGATCGTTTCCATATAAGGTATTTTCGGCAGACTGAGTTCCATTTGAACGCCAAACTTCCGTTTAATTCTGCTGCCTACGACCTCAAGATGGACCTGGCTCATGCCCGATACCAGCGTCTCTCCTGTCTGCTGTTCACGTGACATTTTCAAAGACAGGTCTTCATCCAACATTCTGGAAAGTGAAGAAAACAACTTTTCTTCTTCACCCTTCTGGGCAGATACCGCATACGTGATAACCGGTGAAAGTGGCGTCGGAGCCTCGAGAATGATGGGCTTATCGGATGCGCAGAGCGTGTCTCCTGTCGTCGTTTCCTTCAGTTTTGACACGGCAACAAACATACCGGGTCCGGCACTCTCAACCGAATGCTGGTCTTTGCCGTTAATAAGGTAGAGGGTACCATACCGCTCGCTTGTTTTCTTCTTGCTGTTGTAAAAAGAATCTCCGGACAAAGTGCCTGAATATACTCTGAAAATAGTAAGTCGACCGGCATATGGGTCGGCCATGGTCTTGAACACCAGTGCTGAAAAAGGACCAGCCGCATCGGGGTTACACGCTATTTCCTCGCCGGCCGTATTGGTGCCGATTTTAGGTTCGAGTTCGGAGGGGGCAGGCAGGTAATCATTTATCATGTCCAGGATCAGCGCTGTTCCATGATTTCTTATGGCGCTGCAGACACAAACGGGTGAAATTTCGCGGGCTATGAGGGCTTTCTTCAACCCCTCTTTCATCTGGGCCTCAGTTAACACCCCTTCTTCAAGAAACGTCTCGATCAGCTCTTCGTCGGTTTCAGCTATACTCTCCATCAATGATTCGCGCTGAAGAGCGACCTCATCCGCCATTTCAGGGGGTACTTCAGTTTCCGTGAGCGTCCCCTTGTTATCCTGAAAAAGATAAGCCTTGCCGGAAATAAGATCGACAGCCCCCTTGAAATCGTCTTCTGCACCGATGGGCAACTGGATGACAACGGGATTCAGTGGCAGTTTATCTTTAATCTGTGCCACGGTTCTTTCAAAATTGGCCCGCTCACGATCCATTTTGGTGATGACGATCATTGAGGGAATCCCGTTTTCTGCGATCAGCTCGGCAAATTTCTTGGTCTGGCCCTTAACGCCAAGAACAGCACCGACAGCAAAGACAGCACTGTCGCAGACATGCGCGGCGAAGACGGTCTCATTGAAAAAAGAATCTTCACCGGGTGTATCAATCAGGTAGACATCTCTTTTTTTCCACCTGTAACCACCAAATGAAGAACTGATGGAAATCTTTCTACTGATCTCCTCGTCCTCATAATCCATACTGGAATTACCATCATCGACCGAACCGAGTCGGTTTATTTTCCCGGCAGTATACAACATAGCCTCAACCAAGGATGTCTTACCGCTATTTCCATGTCCTATAAGCGCTATATTTCTGACCATCGCTGTATCCTGCATCTGTTTCTCCTCAGTTTCTATTAGTAAATACCTGTATCGGTAGCTCCATTTTCAGGTTTTCGGTACAAACGAAGTGTGATATAAACCACAACATATATTCAATTCAAACGGCAGAAAGTCAAGCATCATCAACCCTCACCTGCTTTTTACCGTCTCATTTTTCTTGCATGCTATTTCATTTTCACGGCAGAACATGATTCACTGGCAACTTTGCGTTATAATGGGTAAGTTCGTGGGCGCAGCTTCATGTCCTTTAGCGTCGCTTAATCTCTAACGTGCAGAGCGTGGGTAAAACCGAGTCATCTACAGCTGGTATTGCAAAATCAGCAGCTACCGTGTCTGTCGCCGTTATGTGCAGCAGGGTTCTGGGCCTTGTCCGTGAGCAGATATTCGCCGGACTGTTCGGGGCTGGTTATGACTACGATTCTTTTGTGGTTGCTTTCAGGATCCCGAATCTTCTCAGGGATCTTTTCGGTGAAGGAGCCCTCTCCGCCGCCTTTGTCGCGGTATTCTCAGATTATCACGCAAACCGAAGCAGTAAGGAGATGTGGCAGCTGGCTTCAAATGTGCTCTGTTTTTTTTCAGTCGCCATTTCCTTTATCGTCTTGCTGGGAATATTTTTCGCTGATGATATCGTCTCAATCCTTGCCTCCGGTTTCACGTCCATTGAAGGCAAAGCCGAACTGACAAAGATAATGACGGTGATCATGATGCCGTTTCTGCTGTTCATCTCCCTTTCGGCTGTCGTGATGGGGATACTGAATACACGTGGACATTTTTTTGTGCCGGCAATTGCTTCAAGTTTTTTCAATCTTGGTTCTATCCTGGGAGGCACCTCTCTCGCGCTGATTCTTCCCCGGTATGGCCACCCGGCCATCGTCGGTATGGCATTCGGCACGCTGATCGGCGGAGTTCTGCAGCTTGGGGTTCAACTGCCTTCCCTGAAAAAGGCAGGGTTTTCCTTTATCCCCTCTTTCAGACTGAACGATCCCGGACTCATCCGCGTGCTTAAATTGATGATTCCCGCCACCATTGGTCTTTCCGCGACCCAGATAAATATCTTTATAAACACCAAATTCGCCACCCTCTGCATCGAAGGGTCAGTATCCTGGCTTAATTATGCCTTCAGACTCGTACAACTGCCGATCGGGCTTTTCGGCGTTGCGATTTCCATCGCCGCCCTGCCGATACTGGCCCGGCATGCTTCCCAGAACAACATGGGGGCGTTAAAGGATACCTTTGTGTCATCGCTTACCATGGTGTTTTGTCTCACCATCCCGGCGTCCGTCGGGCTGGTCATCCTCTCCGAACCTATCATCAGACTGATATTTGAACATGGCGCTTTTAGCAGTACCGATACAAGTTCTACGGCTGTTGCCTTGTCCCTGTATGCAATCGGTCTTTTTGCCTATTCTGCCAACAAGGTTATCGTACCGGTCTACTACGCCATCAATGCGACACGTTATCCGGTTATCGCAAGTTTTCTGGCGATTGCCTTCAATATAGCAATCATCGTAAATACCATTGATGCTTTCGGTCATAAAGCGATAGCCCTGTCAACATCGGTCACCATGATATTGAACTTCCTTTTCCTGGCGATCGTTCTTTATGTCAAGACTGGTGGCTATTCTCTGAAATACCTCGGAGGCGGCATGTTGAAAATCATCTTTGCCAGTCTGGTAATGGGCGGGGTCCTTTGGTTTGTCTATGAGTCGTTTGGCAGAAGCGCCAGCGATTCTTTGCTGTCACAATGTTTCTTCCTCGCCGCTGCTATTTCCGGCTCAGCACTTCTCTACATCATCATGCTGCACTTCCTTAACGTGCCGGAACTATCCACGGTCACGGATAAGATAAAGCGGAAGCTCTTTCCATCCAGCAACTGAAAAACGTAAAGCGCAATCACTCTTTTGTTTCACCTGCTTCAAGTTTTGCTTTTATTTCAGCCATCTCTTCGCGCAAGGCAGCAATATCCGCCTTGCTGGCAATTTCCATTTTGTCGACCAGATGGGCAAGACTTGTTTCGACCTGTTTCTTGATTTCCTGTTTTGATTCCTCTGAACGCTTCAGCAGGTCACTGACGAACTGTTCCCCTTCCTGTTTGGACATTTTGCCCTTCTCAACAAAATCCTGGGCCAGTTCCTCAACCTTGTCCTTGGTCAGTGAAAGCAGGCCGATACCGGTAAAAACGCCTTTTTTAATAAGATCTATCATTGCATGGTTCCTCCTCGATAGTTAGCTATTTCACATACCCTGCATTTCAAGGTTTGTGACCTGCACCAGAGATGAATCTTCAAGATGCTGATGAAAATTTACGTGAACGATGAATTCCTGCCCTCCCTCCTCCTTGAATCTTCCACCGACAATAACACCGTAGCATTTGATCTTATCTCTGCCTTCAATCTCTATAATTGATATGATCTGCCTGCCCAGAAGCATCCTTGCATTTTCACGGCTTGAAATGCTCACTGAAAAGCGGAGCCCCCCTCTCGAAATATCAATAAGCTCACCCTTGAACATTCGCTTACCGACATTCCCGTATGGATCAAGGAGCATGTTGCTTACCGTAACGGAAACAGGATATCGCGGTGTTTCTCGTCTGTCTGTGCCTGCCATTTGCAGCAGTTGGGGAACGGTATCATGGTTGCGGCAATAATCATGAAGTTTTCCTTCAATACCGGGGAATTTTTTCTCTAGCTCCTTCATTTTTTTTACTGAGAGCACATAAAGGAGCGATCCGGTTTCCGCCTTCATGGTCACGGTCCACACAGAAAAATCAAAAAACGCCGTAACGCCGGCAACATCGCCTTGTTCAAGCTGCTTCAGGACTTTATCTCGATTATTACTCCGGCACGAAAGGGTAATAATTCCCGAATTTACAAAGTACAGACGTGGGTCAGTCTCACCTGCCTTGACAATTACCTCATTGTCTGCATACCTCTGGGGTTTAAGAGCGAAATACAGCGCGTTGAATTCTGCGGTTGTGAGTTTTTCGTACAACTCGCTCCATATGGCTATATGATGACTGCTGATGGAAGAGCTTTTTTCCTCTTCGATGATTTCTCCAAGCCGGATGACCTCTGAGAGCGCAAGCGGGCTGATTTCCAGAATCTTGTCCCGCAGCAGTTCAGCCGAAGCAAAATCATTGTCGCGTGCCGCCCGGACGGCATTGGCAAACAGTTTTTTACCGGCATTTTCAAGATCCCCCTGTTCGACCATCTCCTTTACACTGCGCTCGTTTCCCCGCACCGACATCTTTTTTGAAAGAGTATCTTTACACCCGAAACCGTTATCATTCAGATCAGTTTCCGTCAATATCCGGGCAACAACATCGGGAAATCTTTTTTTGAGGGAAAGAATGGTATCCCTGGCCGCTGAAATTACCGGGTCAGAAGGCCCTGCATGCTCCCGCCGTTCCTTGATAAGTCCGCTTAAGGAAGGAATGACTTCTCGTACTGAACATAATTGAAAAGCACGGCATAATCGGACCAGAAGTTCTATATAGGTTTCCTGACCAAAAGATTTTCGCAAGGCCAGCAGATCGAGAAGAGACGCAGCACCAGTATTGCTGCCAAGGCGTGCGAGCTGCATGATTATCGGCATTTTCAATTCATCATGAACTTTGAAAAGCGCCTCGATCAGCCGATCCTCCAGGTACGCCTCACTGTTTCTGACAATGCACCTGAGCACCTGCTGCTGTACCCTGATATCTCCATATGAAAGATAGGGACGGGCAAGATCAAAAGCTTCATCATCGTGGAGTTCTGAAACGATAAAGATAAGATTTCTTACCACATACCAGGGCGGGTTCTTTTGCAGACATTCCACCAGAACGGGAAGGACGCTTCTCCCTGATTTGGGAATCAGACTGATCAGTTGTAACCGCTCCTCCTTGCTGTCTGCATGCATCAAGGCATTGACCATATGCACGATTGATCGGCGTCCGAGATGGGTTAACATGATTTCAGTTGTCTTTCTGGTACCCGATTTATCGTTCAGATACCTGCCGAGCAGCATTTTCAGAACAGATTTGGTCGCGAGGCTGTCCTGGAGTTTCACAGCCATGTCCTGTAGTGTTCTCTGTTTTGCTAGCCGTCCATCATTGATTTTCTGCAGGACAATGAGCAGTTGCTCTGATTCCTGCCAGAATTCCGGACGCTCGAACATCCTCTGAGTAAACTTATGAAGCTGACTGCAGCCTATGCCGTAACCAGCTATCAGCTGCTCCTCTGCTGCAAGCCAGGCAGTCAGCGCCTTGAATAGCGCAATAATGACAGTATAATTGTTCGCGCTGTTCAGGTTGTCTGAAAATTCCACAATGACAGTAATTGCCTTTTCACGTAAAACAGCTTCTTTGGAACAAAGACATATTCCTATCGTTTCGATCAACTTGAGAACGTTGAGAAGTCGACCTTTCGTGTATAATGTTGTCAGGTGGGAAGCAAGTTTTTCTGCAGACTCGGAATTTTTTAATAGCTCTATCTTTCCGCTAGAAAATGCTTTTATGAAGTGACTGAAACGGAGATTTTTTCTATCCTCCTCCGCTTCATCAAGGAGCTGCCTGGTTCTTTTGAGGACCTGTTCCTTTTTTGAGCCTATTGCATTCATACGGAAAATCTCGAGCGGGATCGCATTTGCTGTTCATTCAATCCCTTCCCTGTTCAGATTATCAGTTA
>JAHEMX010000193.1 GCA_024643445.1 Desulfobulbaceae bacterium
ATGACCCGGAAATGTATCCCCGCACGATGCACTCAACGGAGAGCGGCTTCGTCTTCTTTACCAGCATTGACCTGCCCGCAAGTATCCCGGCATAAGGCTGGCAGGCGGCAGGGTATTCGGTGACATCGGCGCTGATCAGATGATTTTCGACAATGTCCTTGAGCAGATCGAACCAGAAGAGAGAAAGCTGCGTCAGAATCTTGCCCTTACCGGGTATAGCGTCTCCCATCACAACATCGTAGGCAGAAATCCGGTCGCTGGCGACCATCAATAACTTGTCTTCATGGCCGGGTATAGCGTACATATCGCGCACCTTTCCCCGATGTACCAGGTTCAATCCTTTGAAATCTGTTTGTATCACGGCGTCTGTCATAGCTCTCTCCTCTCTCGTTTCATCGCCTCTTTATTACAGGCGATTATTGTTGCAGATATTTTTCCAGTATTGCTCCATCGTAACGCGGGCAAGCCTTGTTATTATATGTCACAAGATCGGCGGTCAGGGAACCGATCACCAGTTTTGAATTCACCTGCACCGGTACCCGGCAGTCATCATCGGTATACCAGATGACGGTATCTCCCCGCTTATCATAGAGTCCACTGAATTTTAATATGGGTTCCACCACAAGGGTCGTTACCGTTCCCAGTATGGTTCTTTCGAGGAGTTCCTGTTTTCGAACCATGACAACGACTTCGTTGCGCTTGTTATCGGCAAAGGTCGGCACAACAAAAGGGTGTCCCGGCACCAGGGGCATGACACGACTGGCGAAAAAGGAAGAAAATTCATTCTGTATCTTTTTGCCGGCCTCGAAAATCTCAACTTCTCCATCATTGAGGGTAAACAGAACCTTCCCTTTGTCCTGATCGTATCGAAACACCCGGTGCGCTTCGTAATGGTATCCTTCTTTCTGCCAGACCTCGTAATGGTAGGGCAGTCGTTCAGGACCGCTTACATGCGTCACATGCCGGTCTTCAACCGGATAGAGACCTGAAAAAATCCCGTTTTCTGTGGTAACCAGTGCATCAATCCTATAGCAGTCTTGCGGTTCATCGGCTTCACAGCGGCTCAACTTCAGGTGCAGCTCTCCCAGTTTAAACCCGCCTGTGTAGGATATATCAAAGCGAAACGTCTCGCCTCCCGAATAGGCTGTAGGTATTAGATCGGAAGCTATTTTACCATACGGGAAATCCGTCAATTCCTTGTCACCCTTCCCTGATGGATCGCCTGCCGGGATAGCTTCGCCGGCAATGAAAAAAAGAGTGACAATAAAAAGTAATGAAATCCTTGCTTTCATAAAAACAGCGCCTCAGGAAGTGGCCAGTGAAAGCCAGGTCGCGAAGAAAATGATGACACTGATAAAACCGTTCATTGAAAAAAACGATGCCTGAATGCGGGTAAGATCGTTCGGGCTGACGATCAGGTGCTGGTAGAAAAGCGCTGCCGCAGTCAGGAGAAGGCCGAGAAAATAAAAAAAGTTAAGTCCTTCCCTGATTCCCGTCAAAGCAAACAGGATGAAGGCGACGACATGGAAAAAACCGGCTAGCCGGAATGCTTTTTGAGCTCCGAGACGTGACGGCAGTGAGTAAAGTCCGGCCTTCTTATCAAATTCCGTATCGAGACAGGCGTAGACGGTATCAAATCCTGCGACCCAGAACAGCACGCCAAGTGACAGGGCCAAAGGGTATCCAGACAGACTCCCGGTAACCGCCACCCAGCCGCCAAGCGGAGAAAAGGCAAGCGCTACACCGAGGATAAGGTGACATAAGGAGGTGAAGCGTTTAGTCAGCGAATAGAACAGGGTTAAACCGAGGGCAAACGGCGCCAGCAGAAGGGTCAACCGGTTGAGCATGTAACAGGCCATAAAAAACAGGATGGCGGAAATGATAACCAGTATCCAGGCTTCTGTGCTTTTAATCTCTCCTGCAGGAAGAGCCCTGCCGGCGGTCCGTGGATTTGCCGCATCAAATTTCCAGTCAATCAATCGGTTGAATCCCATGGCGCACGTCCGTGCCCCGACCATTGCCACAATTATCCAGAAAAAAACCTTGGCCGGGGGGACGCCGCCGGCAGCAAGAAATGCTCCGGTGAAGGCAAATGGCATCGCAAAAATGGTGAGCTTGAACTTGATCATCTCAAGCAGAACCGACAGCTTCCTGATAAGCATCAGCTCCCCCATCTTTTTCGGCCGGGAATATCGATACCAAGCTGATCCATAATCCGCCACGCGAAAAAGGTTGCCGCTTCATGCAGATCGGCAGGTTTGAGGTAAAAGCTCGGCATCGGCGGACAGATAATGGCGCCTGCATCGTGGGCTTTAAGCATGTTTTCAAGATGGGTGCGGTTAAAGGGTGTCTCACGGACACAGAGTATCAGTTTCTTTTTTTCCTTCAACAGGACATCGGCACTGCGGTGTATCAGGTTAATGGACAAACCTCCGGCAATAGCGGCAAGGGTTCCCATGGAACAGGGCAGAACGACCATCGCATCATAATCACTCGACCCTGAGGCGGGAGGAGCAGCGAAATCATCACTTGCAAACCAGCGTGATACCCCCGACAGATCAACGGCTTCAAGGCCATCTTCCATCAGCAACACCCTCCGGCCGGAGTCGGAACAGATCCCGTGCACTGTTACCTGGTTCAGCGTATCACACAAAGCAAGAAAAGCACGGAGATAAAGTATGCCGGAAGCACCGGTGACGGCCACAAGGATTTTAATTGGTTCTTCCTTTTTCATGGTTTGTCTACTCCCAAACGGTTCTACCATCATTTTTCATCGAGTTGTATGATTTTAAGCGGCAACGCCTGCGCCGAGGCCTCATCAAAATGCAGGAGGTAGTTGAAGAACTGCTGCAGGGCCTGAAGCTTTCGCTCATCAAGATCATATTCAATGCCCTTAAGATAGGCATGACAGGCATCGACCGCCATCGGGATTTTCGGGGCGGCGAGCCGACAGATAGCCTTGAGTTGCGCAACCCCCTCATCTCGGCAACTCACCAGCTCCCGGTGAATGTTTGCAACAAGCAATCTGTTTTCCTGCCAGAAGTCTTCCCTTACGGCGCAGACCGCGAAAACAAATGGCAGGCCGGTATGAATCTGCCAGGTTTCTCCGAGATCAAGACAATACTGATAGCTTCCCTCAATTTTCAAGCGCAGTGCTTCGTCACCAATGGCAAGAATCGCCTCGGCGCTCTTCTGTCTCGCCGCCCTGATATCTCCGGTAATATAGAGCGGCTTGACGCTGAAAAACTCTTCAAGAATAATACGGACAAGACAGACAGAGGTCTTTGACTGGGAACTGAGCAGAACGGGAAGCCCCGATAATTTCTCGGGCTTATACCGGGAAAACAGAAAAACCGAACCTACCGGCCCATTCGCACTGATTGACAGGTCAGCAAGGAGTCGATATTTTTCCGGGCGGATACCATATTCATGCGAGGAGACAAATCCGAGTTCAATAGCTCCAGCGGCCAACATACGGTTGAGTGCAGCGGGGTGTTCCTCCACCAGTTTCCAGGCTGGGTCGTAGCTCCGCTGTTTCCATATTTCATGAATCGGTGCGGTATTGATGTAATGCACCATGCCGATTCGTACAGCGGGGAGCTGAGCCTGTTGCATAAAAACTAGATGGATGAACTTTTGGTTTTCTTATAACCCGGCAACTTAAAACAGGAGGAACTAACCTGGCTATAATCCATCAGTCGCTGTTGCGGTATAAATCCGGCTTCAGATACCAGACGACGTATTTCCTTTTCAGAAAGTCGGAAACTGACACCGGCTGCAGCGACAACATTTTCCTCGATCATCGTAGAGCCGAAATCATTTGCCCCGAAAAACAGAGCCATCTGGGCAACTTTTGGTCCCTGTGTCACCCAGGAAACCTGAATATTATCGAAGTTATCAAGATAGATCCGGCAGAGCGCAAGCATTCGCAGATATTCAAAACTGGTACTTCTCGGCCGGTCTTTTCGTGAGAGTGCCGTGTTATCGGGTTGAAATGACCAGGGGATAAAGGCGGTGAAACCGCCCGTACGATCCTGAAGATCACGCAGGCGCCTCAGATGCTCTAGCCGTTCCGCCATGGATTCAACATGACCATACATCATGGTCGCCGTCGTTCTGAGACCGAGCAGATGAGCTTCTTCCATAACACCAAGCCACTCATCCGCACTGCATTTACGCGGCGCAATCGTCTGCCTGACCCGATCGCTCAATATTTCAGCCCCGCCGCCGGGAATCGAATCAAGTCCGGAAGCAATCAGTCGCTGCAGAACCGTTTTTACCGTTAGACCTGAAAGCGCGGCAAAATGACAGATTTCGGGTGGCGAAAAGCCATGGATATGGATACCCCGCTGTTTGATAAAGCGCAGCAGTTCTTCATAGTATTCAAGCGTAAGCTCAGGGTGCAGCCCTCCCTGCAGGAGGATCTGTGTACCGCCAAGCTCTTTTGTCTCTTCTATTTTTTTTTCAAGTTCATTCCTGCTCAGCAAAATCCCGGCCGGATCCTCCGGCGTCTTGAAGAATGCACAGAACTTACAGGCAGATATACAGATGTCGGTATAGTTGATGTTTCGATCTATGACATAGGTCACCGTGTTGTCAGGATGTTTCCGGCGCCGCATCTCATCTGCGCGAAACCCGAGTTCATAGAGATCAGCCGAGGCTGCAAGTTCAAGAAACTCCTGGTCACCGAGTCTAATATCAAGATTCTGCTTCATAACCGTATTCTCACTCCGTGCCCGTCCTGCTCATTCAGGCATCGTGCACCTTGATTACATCGTACAGGGTGCCCCTCTCGACAGGAATACGGCCAGCCTCTCTGATGAGGTGTATCAGGGTTTTGCTTCCGATAGCCTGGTCGGTTTCAGCACCGGCCATATGGGTGATCACCTCCTCCTTGACCGTTCCATCCATATCATCGGCCCCGAAAGAGAGGGCAATCTGGGCGAGTTTGGGACCGATCATGACCCAGTAGGCCTTGATATGCGGGAAATTGTCGAGGTAAAGCCGGGCGATGGCAATGTTTTTCAGATCGTCGATGCCGGTCGTGCCGGATAGAGAATCCATGCCGGTATTCTTCGGATGAAAAGCCAGCGGAATAAAGGCCAGGAATCCCCCGCTCTCATCCTGGGCCGAGCGCAGGGCATGAAGATGCTCCACACGCTCCTGGAGGCTTTCAATATGGCCATAGAGCATGGTTGCATTGCTGTGCAGACCACAGCGGTGAGCTGCCCGGGCAATACCCAGCCAGTCAGCACCTGACAGCTTATCCTTGCAGGTGAGCTCCCGGATACGCGGGCTGAAAACCTCGGCTCCTCCTCCGGGAAGAGAGCCTAAACCGGCCTCCTGCAGCACCCCCAGCGTCTCTTCAACCGGCTTACCGCATAGCTTCGAAAGATGGGCGATCTCAACACAGGTGAAGGCCTGGATATGGACGTCAGGCCGCACTTCCTTGATACCGCGGAGCAGGCCTGTGTAATACTCAAACGGCAGATCGGGGTGTATGCCGCCAACCATATGAATCTCGACAATCGGCTCAGCAATCCGTTCACGTACCTTTTCCTTGACTTCCTCGATGCTCATCTCGTAGGCGAGATCATCATCGCCTTTACGTCCGAAGGCACAGAATTTACAGAGATTCGTGCAGATATTGGAATAATTGATGTGCTGGTTGTAGATGAAATACGCCTTGTCCTGATTGAGACGTTCCCGGACAATATTGGCCAGGTATCCGATACAGAGGATATCGGAACTGTTATACAGCTTCAGCCCATCGGCAACACTGAGTCTCTCTGAGGCGATGATTTTGTCGTGGATATCGGCAAGACCTGCCCGTTCTATATATTTTCTCACGGCATAAAAAAAGCCGGTTATACATAACCGGCTTTAATCTCGTATGGTGGCTTGGTTATCAGTCAATAAAGTATTTGAGCTTTTCGCGCCTGCTCGAATGACGGAGGCGATTAAGAGCCTTCTTCTCAATCTGCCTGATGCGCTCACGTGACACATTAAATCGTTTGCCGATTTCTTCAAGGGTGTATTCGGCTTTCTCGCCGATACCGAATCGCAAGCGAATGATTTTCTCCTCTCGCTCGGAAAGCGTGGACAGAATCTCCTCTACTCTGCCGGCCAGCTCTCGTGTCTGCACCGCCTCGTAAGGCGACTGGGACTCCTGATTCTCGAGAAAATCGCCGAGCGTTGAGTCATCATCTCCAACCGGGGTCTCAAGAGAAATCGGCTCGCGTGACGCCTCAAGGATGGACAGTATCTTGTCCATCGGCAGATTGGTGGCTTTTGATATTTCCAGGGGTGTCGGTTCTCTGCCCAGCTCCTTGTAGAGGGCATAAAATGCTTTGAAGAACTGGCTGCGCAGCTCCAGGAAGTGAACCGGCAAGCGGATCGTCCGGGTCTTGTCCAGAATGGCCCTCGTTATCGCCTGACGGATCCACCAGCTGGCATAGGTTGAAAACTTATTCCCTTTGGTGTAATCGAAACGGAAGACCGCACGCATGAGCCCGAGGTTTCCTTCCTGGATAAGATCCGCCAGCGTCAGTCCCTGGTGCATATATCTTTTGGCGATGGAGACCACGAGCCTCAGATTGGCCCTGATCATGGTATCTTTGGCCACTTCAATGGAACGGCTGTAGGCTTCCATTTTTGCCTGCAGTTCAAACAGCTCGCGTACCTGGGGGTATTTTTTCGAGGCGCTGACGACATTGTAGCGCATGAAGTTCAGCTGCTGTTTTTTTGGCTTCAGGGTGGGATCACGTTTTTCCCAGAGGTTGATACGATCGCGCAACAGATCGATTTCAATTACTCCCGAACTATCCTCGCGGACAGCCAGGATAATGGCTTCAAATCCTTGCCTTATCGTTTTGCTGTATTTTGCTTCCTCTGCCGGAGTGAGCAGATCAAACCTGCCCATTTCCCGGAGATAGGTGGTGGTTGTCTCCTCGGCGTCGTGCTCATCCTCTTCGGAAAAACCGAGCGCAGGTTCTTCCTCGGTGGCATCATCACCCGGTTCATCACTTTTTTCCCATACCTCGCCGGACAGGGTTCTCTTCTCCCCTGATTTCTCTTCGGTTACGATTTCTATGTTGTTATCTCCCAGGAAATTAAAAA
>JAHEMX010000194.1 GCA_024643445.1 Desulfobulbaceae bacterium
CTGGCTGTCTGCAGTCAGAGAGACATCAGATCTTCGGATAAAGACGGGATGGTTCGTTCACCGCTCAGCACCGGACCGGTATCAAAATCAATCATGTAGCTGAGCCTTCGGGCAATAGTAGAATTGCTCGATACTTTTATCACCGGTACAATTGCGTTACCGGTAGGCGTACCCAACCCGGTAGAGAACATGATCAGGTTGGCACCTGAGCCGACCATTGCTGTTGTCGATTCCACATCACCACCGGGAGTACAGAGCAGATTCAACCCCTTATGCTCCAGCCGCTCGGTATAATCAAGCACGCGAACAATAGGGGAGGTCCCGCCTTTTTTTGCGGCACCTGCTGATTTCATCGCATCGGTGATCAGGCCGTCCCTGATATTGCCGGGGGAAGGATTCATGTCAAAATCGACCCCGAAGTGGAGCGCATGATTGCGGTATGAACTGAGGAGCCGGATAAATCGCTCGCTTGTTTCATCAGAGGAGCATCGGCTGATGAGCTCGTTCTCAACACCGCACAATTCCGGAAATTCGGATAGGATGGAGCTTCCGCCGGCCGCCACCAGATGATCGATCGTTTTGCCGATAACCGGATTTGCCGATATACCGGAAAACCCGTCAGATCCTCCGCACTCAACACCGATGATCAGTTCACTGACGGGAACCGGTGTCCTGATCGCCTTGTTCGCCTCGGCCATCTCCTGCAGGGTCTGCTGAATAATCGCCTCGGTCATTTCTTGCGGCTGATTCCAGGACTGGCGGTCAAAAAACAGAACAGGTTTGCGGCAATCAGGATCCCTGTCGTTTATTTCATGTTTCAGCATCGAGATTTCGGCATTCTGACAGCCGAGACTGATCACCGTCGCCCCGGCGACATTGGGGTGGGTTATATAACCGGCCAGAAGGGCGCAAAGTGATCGTGCATCGCTGCGGGTGCCGCCGCAGCCAAGGTTGTGGGTCAAAAACTTAATACCGTCGATATTTGGGAATAATCGCGGTTTCCAGCTGCCCGAGCTGCCGGACAGCACAGGCGGTGGCGATAGTGCAGTTCCTGCACGCATCTGCTCGATCAGGGTGGAGGCAAATTCTTCATACCTCGATGGTTTGGTGTAACCGAGAAGCCTCGGCAGAATATCCTTGAGAAGCAGCAGTTCCTGGTTGGAGCAAAAAACAAGGGGGATAAAAATCCAGTAGTTGGCTGTACCGCACCTCCCGTCATGTCGCCGAAAACCCATGAACTCACTTTGCTGGTTTGCAAACGGCGCTGGCGGATGCCAGGTGAAACTCTTCCTGGCATTGTCAACGGTTGAGGTGGCGTGATGCAGGTTGGCGGTGCTGATAAGTTCTCCTGCCTGCACCGGTTGCGTAGTGCTGCCGACAATAATGCCATACATAATGGCCTGCTCACCCTGTTCCAGATCGACAAGAGAAAACTTGTGCTTTTCCGGAATATCCTGCCTGATTTCTACCGTCTTGCTTCCTATTGTGTATCTTTCTCCTTTGGCAAGAGGTTTCAGGGCTACCAGCAAGTTATCATGTTCATCGATCTGCAGATACGGTTGTATAGACATGCCTGTGCTCATTTCGGGGATATCGTTAAAATTCTACAATGCCTTTAATAACTGAGCTTTCAGGTCTGGTCCAGTGGGGAAACTGCTCTGCCAGTTCCATAAAAGAGCAGCGGTGCGTTATCATCGGTGCGGTTTTAACCTTGTTGTTCGCCATACATTCCATTACCCATTCAAAATCAGCGCGGAGAGCGTTGCGACTGCTCAGCAGCGTCGTTTCCCTTTTATGAAATTCAGGATCAGGAAAAGATATGTCCGCAGTTACCAGGCTGACCAGTACATAGCGCCCCCCGTGGGCGAGATAGAGGAAGCCGTCCATCATCGACTGCCGGTTTCCTGTCGCATCAAAAATGACGGTGGGAAAATCATTATTGGTGAGTTCAGCCAGCCGTTGTGCAACATCAACGGTGCCGGCCTGTATCGTGTGTTGAACGGGAATATGTTTTTCAACAAAGGCAAGACGTTCTTTAGAAATATCAAGGGAGATCACCGATCCGCCTGCTATCCGGGCAAATTGCATGATGCCAAGACCGATGGGGCCGGCACCGATAACGAGAACCTGCTCTCCCGGCTGAACAGCAGCTCTTCTGACGGCATGCGCGCCGATGGAAAAGCATTCGGTCAGGGCGAGCTGATCTGGACTCAGCCGGCTGTTTTTTATCAGGTGATCGGCAGGGATGCTCAGATATTCACTCATTCCGCCGTCACGGTGGACACCGAGTACCTGCATATTCACGCAGCAATTTGGTTTGCCATTTCGGCAGGCGATGCATCTGCCGCATTCGAGATAAGGAATGACAGCGACGGTTTCGCCGGCCTTCAATTCCGTTTCGCCACCATCGATTTCGACGATCTCAGCCGAGAGTTCATGGCCCAATATACGTGGGTATGAAAAAAACGGTTGGCGGCCGCCATAGGCATGCAGATCGGTGCCGCAGATTCCCAACCGTTTCATGCGCACCAGGGCGTGACCGGCTGAAGACGAGGGCAGGGGTTGTTCCGATATAAAAAGCTCACCTGGTTTCTGGCATATGATAGATTTCATTTTATTGTATCCGGTTGATAGGTTTTTAAGCTCAGATGAGGATTTTTTGCTGATGCGATCGTCCAAAAGATCCTCGGTATAACCATCGGTAACAGTTCATATACACGTAAAGAAACAAGATAACAACGAACAAACAAATGGGAAGAGTCCGAATGATTCCTCGCTATGCGGGCCTGAGATTAAGCGTCTTCGCGGCAAATGCGCAACGGTTTCAGCGGTGGAACCAGAATTTTACCGAGGACCCCACATTAGCCAGCTTTGAGCAGTTGACAGGGTATCGTCTTTAAGCTATTTTCCAGTCTCTACCGAAAGACATTCGTCTTTTTGTTAAGGCGCTACCCGAATCTGACAATGTACCGGTCTTGAAAGGACTAGCCGTTTGCCTCGGGTGGCTTAGCGCAGTCTCTCTTGAGGAGGAGGTTCAAAATGAAAAAAAGTTTCACGTTGTTACTTGCGAGCGCTGTAGCAATGACCATGATCAGCGCAGGCAGCGCCATGGCCGTAGAGAAGCTCAAGTTCGCCCATGTCTATGAGACGAGTGAACCGTATCATAAGCGCATGCTAGAAACCGCCGAGATTATCAAGAAACGCACCGAAGGTCGCTATGAGATCGAGGTATTTCCCGCCTCATCACTCGGCAAGGAAGTCGATATCAACCAGGGGCTGGCCCTTGGTACCGTCGACATGATTTACACCGGCAACCTCTTTGCCGGCCGTTCTTTCGGTCCTCTGGCCATTGCCGGTGCACCGTATATGTTCCGAGACCTTGATCACTGGCGCCATTACACCAAGAGTGATCTCTTTAAAGAACTTGGCGAAGGTTACACCAAGGCTACCGGGAACCATATCGTGGCCCATAACTATTACGGACGGCGGCATGCCACGTCCAATAAACCGCTCAATACCTGCGATGATATGAAAACCCTGAAGATACGCGTGCCCAACGCGCCTCTTTACATGATGTTCCCTAAAGCCTGCGGCGCCAATCCGACACCGCTTGCCTTTGCTGAAGTGTACCTGGCCCTGCAGCAGGGTGTGGTGGATGCCCAGGAAAATCCGCTGCCGACCATCCAGGCGAAAAAATTCTATGAAGTGCAGAAGTACATCAACCTTACCGGCCATATTCTGGACAGTCTTCTGACCATTATTGGTGGTCCGCTCTGGAACCGGCTCTCTGATGCTGACCGGGCCATCTTTATTGAGGAATTCCAGGCAGCTGCCGACAGAGTCTCCCAGGATATCGTAGAGTCCGAGGATAAGCTTGCAAGCTGGTTTGAGGCTCAGGGCGTTACCGTGAACCGCGTCGACATCACTTCCTTCCGTGAAGCGACGATGAAGCTTCATAATGGCCCGGATGCAACCTGGTCCAAGGAAATCTATGATCGCCTTCAGGCCATCAAGTAACAACCGCTGATTAACTATCACGACAAAACAGGGGCGAAAATGACTGACCTGCCAATCAAACCCGAAGAGGGTGCTCAAGAACTCAAGGCACACTTCATCGAGGATGTTGAAGTCAATCTTTCAGACTACAGTCTGGAAGACTATGTATCATTCATCATCTTCTGGGTCCTGGGAGTGGTCGTTTTCGCCCAGTTTTTCAGCCGCTACGTAATGAACGATTCGATCGCCTGGACCGAGGAAATTGCCCGGTACCTGCTTATCGCTGTTGCTTTCGCCGGCGCGCCGATCGCCGTTCGAAAGAACACCCATATCCATGTGGAATTTTTTTACCGCTTCATTAACCGCCCGCTGGCACGGATGTTTTCCACCGTTGTCGATGTCCTGCGAATAGTCTTCTTCTCTTACGCCTCCCTGATCTCTTTCAAGATCATTAAGCTCATGAAGGCGCAGTATATGACATCGATTAACGTTTCGATGAGTGTCATCTACTGGATTGTATTCGCTGGATTCGTGCTGATGACTTTTCGGGCAATCCAGGTTCTCGTGCGTCACTGGCGCCAGGGCTATAGCTCGCTCAATCATCTCCCCGACTTCAATGCCTCGTCCTGATCTTGTAGGATTTCCGCTGATGTCTTTTTCCACGTACTAGTTGCCGGAGTGTGCTCATTATGTTGATTACTATGATGCTGGTGGTTCTCTTTGCTCTTCTGATCATCGGTGTTCCCGTCGGAATTGCTCTTGCCGGAAGTTCGATGCTGTGGGTCCTGGTCTCAGGTTCTGTACCTGATTTCGTCGTTATTCACCGGATGGTTAACGGTGTGGACAGTTTTCCGCTTCTGGCCATTCCATTTTTTATTCTGGCCGGTAATCTGATGAATTCTGCCGGGATTACCAACCGTATCTTTGCTTTTGCCACTGCCTGTATCGGCTGGCTGCGAGGTGGCCTTGGGCACGTGAATATCATAGCCTCGGTTCTGTTTGCCGGGATGTCCGGTGCCGCTGTTGCCGATGCCGGCGGACTTGGCACCATCGAAATTAAAGCGATGCGTGATGCCGGTTATGATGATGACTTCGCCGTAGCGGTTACCGCGGCGTCTTCCACTATCGGTCCTATTATTCCGCCGAGCCTGCCGATGGTTGTCTACGGCGTCATGGCCTCCGCTTCGGTCGGTCAGTTGTTTGCGGCCGGTTTCATTCCGGGCCTGCTGATGGCCGTCGCCCTGATGCTGATGGTTGCCTGGTATGCCAAAAGACGAAAATATCCCCGGGACAAGCGCTTTTCCTTTGGCCTGCTTTGGACAACATTCAAACGTGCGTTTTTATCACTGCTGACACCGGTCATTATCGTCGGTGGTATCCTGACCGGCGCCTTCACGCCGACAGAAGCGGCCATTTCCGCCTGTGTCTATGCCCTTATTTTGGGCATCGTCATATACCGCACCCTTACCTGGAAAAGACTGCTCCATGTCAGTATGGATACGATCGAGACCTCGGCCATCATCCTTTTTATTGTCGCCGCGGCTTCCATCTTTGCCTGGATTCTCACCAGCAACCGTGTCACCGAACATTTCGCCAGCCTGATGATGGGTATGACCGACAACCGGATTCTCATCCTCATCATGCTGAACCTGGTACTCTTTGTGGTCGGCTGTTTCATGGAAACGGTGGCCGCCATCACCATCCTGGTCCCGGTCCTGCTGCCGATTGCTGAAGGGGTCGGCGTTGATGCGGTACATTTTGGCGTGATTATGGTGCTGAACCTGATGATCGGTTTGCTCACACCACCGGTTGGCATGGTACTCTACGTTCTTTCGAGGGTTGCCGGGATCTCTTTTGAGCGTTGTTCGGCCGCGGTCTTCCCGTTTCTCTTTCCACTCGTCGTGGTACTGGCTCTGATAACCTTTGTTCCTTCTTTCTCCATGTGGCTGCCGACCCTCATTTACCGCTAGTCAAGGAGCGCCTGTCATGGAATCAAATGGAATCGTCGGTATCACCATGGGGGACCCGGCCGGTGTCGGGCCTGAAGTTATCTGTAAGGCGCTTGCCAGTCGGCGTATCGGCGATTACTCAAAAATCCTGGTTATCGGAGACCCGGAAATACTCGAGCGGGCCAATAAACTGCTCGACACCCGGCTCCGTTTTGGTGCCGCCTTTTCCTCTCTTGCCGGCGATGAGGTAGCGGTTGTCGAAACGCGTTCCGAATTACCCGACGCCATCGTCCCGGGTCGCATATCTGCGGCGGGCGGAGATGCGGCCTACCGATGTATCGTTAGAGCCGTGGAATTATGCATAGACGGAGCCATGGATGTTATGGTAACCGCGCCATTGAACAAGGCGGCCCTGCATTGTGCCGGTCATCACTTTGATGGACATACCGGGCTGCTCACGTCTCTCACCCGGGCCAAACAGTCGTTCATGCTGCTCACCTCGGAAAAGCTCTCCACCGTGCACGTCACTACGCACCTTTCCATGCGGGAGGCAACAGAGCGTATCACCCGTGATCGGGTACTGGCCACCATCCGGGCCGGTGCTGGACATCTGAAACAAATGGGAATGCCTCATCCCCGCATAGCGGTAGCCGGGCTCAATCCCCACTGCGGAGAGGGAGGTATTTTCGGACGTGAGGATATCGAGCAGATTAGTCCTGCCGTTGCCGCGGCACGAGACGAAGGATTAGAGGTGCACGGTCCAATACCCGGCGATACGGTTTTCTACAGGGCCGTCCACGGTGAGTTTGATCTGGTTGTCTCCCAGTACCACGATCAGGGGCACGCTCCGGCAAAACTGCTCGCTTTTGATACGACGGTCAACGTATCTTTGGGGCTTCCTATTCGTCGGACTTCCGTTGATCACGGAACTGCCTTTGATATCGCCTGGAGTGGTAAAGCCGATCACGGTAACATGCTCTGTGCCATCGATTATGCCCGACGCTGGGCAAAGAACTCAGCCGAACCAACCGCGACAGGGGATACCTGATAGTGGGCAGGGTATTCCTTGCGGCAATTATCGCGGATGACCTGACGGGTGCCATGGATTCGGCTGCTCCATTTGTAAGGCGGGGCCTTGATGTCACTGTGATCACAACGCCATC
>JAHEMX010000195.1 GCA_024643445.1 Desulfobulbaceae bacterium
CGTTCACAATGGAGTATTCCTGAAACTTACCACTTATCTGATTCATGAACAACTACTTAGGTTGTTGGGAATGTTGATGGATTGCAGACGGATAGAGGGGGGGGGACGGTGTGGCATGCTGACAAATAGCGGGAAAGTGGAAGTTGAAGAAGTTCCTGTGAAGCTACAGATTTCAGATAGGTTGAGCAATTTGTCGATAGGAAATAAGAGATGTAAAGGAATAAGGTGAAGCTGAAAATGTTGCACCACCAGATGGACCTTTTCACCCAAGAGGCAAAGCGTCATTCTTGCACACACTGGAGATACTCCGCAAGGCCAAAGAAACCCTGCTATTTAATGACAATCGTGATTTTGAGGAGCAGCAGAAAGCTTTAATCGCTCCCATGGAGGAGATAAAAATCATGACTGGCGCCGGTCTTGTAAAAGTCTGATCTAAGCACATGGCAGGGTGTTGTTTGAATTTGCGGGAAGAAGGTCGATCATAACTGACACACATTTTATAAATGCTTATCTTTTAGAAGTACTCTCGTGGAGATAAATAGAGCAATGGGATTGACAGCTCCCAGCTCCCGAAGCAACAGTTTGCCGCCGCCAGGCGGACTCAACTGTCGCCAGGAGAGATTATGACTGTTGGTATTGCACGACGCTGCCTGTCGAGCGGATCGGGCTTGAGGATACTCGCCGTCTGGTTTTGCCTTTCGGCGCTCGCCGTATTCATTCAGTCTCAGCACCTCAATGCGGCGGCCGACTATGAGGTCGTTCGGTTTACGGTAAACGGCACGATCAATCCCGCCATAAACGACTATCTCCGCAAAGGTCTGGAAAAAGCAGAAGCAGCAGAAGCGAAGCTGGTGATTGTCCAGATGGACACTCCCGGCGGTCTCGACCGGTCCATGCGGGATATCATCCAGGCGATCCTGGCCTCTTCCATACCAGTGGTCTCATACGTGGCCCCTGACGGTGCGCGTGCAGCCAGTGCCGGCACTTATATCCTCTATGCGAGCCATATTGCGGCAATGGCCCCGGCTACCAACCTCGGTGCTGCGACACCGATACAGATCGGTGCCATGCCGGGCACTAAAAAGCCGGATGAAATGGATGACCAGGATAAGAAAAATGGTAATGCCTTGCCTCAAAAATCGACTTTGGAGAAGAAAATCATCAACGATGCCAGCGCCTACATCAAGGCGCTCGCCAACCGGCATGGGCGCAACGGGGACTGGGCCGTGAAAGCGGTGCGCGAATCGGTGAGCCTCTCGGCCAAGGAAGCGCTCGAAATTGGCGTCATAGATGTGATAGCGAGTGATATCTCCGACCTTTTGGCCCAGATTGACGGGCACGAGGTCGCGATGAACGGTTACCGGCAGACACTCGCCACAAAAAATATGACGGTAACCGAGATGGAACTAGGGTGGCGATACCGCGTACTCAGTGTCATCAGCGATCCGAACGTCGCCTACCTCCTGTTTCTTATGGGGATCTACGGCCTTATCTACGAGCTTGCCAATCCCGGTTTTCTGCTGCCGGGTGTTGCCGGAGGCATATCTCTGATGCTTGCCCTCTATGCCTTCCAGATCCTTCCTATCAACTATGCCGGGCTGGCCTTGATTTTCCTGGGCCTGGTCTTTCTGGTCAGCGAGGCATTTCTGCCGAGCTTTGGCGCGCTTGGCATCGGCGGAATCGTTTCATTCTTCGCTGGCTCGCTGATTCTCATGGATGATGAAAACCTGAAGATATCTTTTTCGCTCATCGTCGGAATCTCGGTGGTCTCCGCTGTCTGTATTTTACTGCTTGCTGGACGTTTCGTTACCCTTAGAAGGAAAACGGTTCGGACCGGCAAGGAGGCTATGATCGGTAAGACAGTTGAGGCGCAGTCGGATTTTTCCGGTTCGGGCAGAATATGGGTGTACGGTGAATCCTGGCAGGCCCGGAGCGAACGGCCGATTCATCGAGGCGAAACAATGGTCATCACCTCCGTCGATGACCTGGAATTGACCGTCGAACCGCTCAAGGAGGATTGATATGGTTACTCCAATGCTATTGAACTATGTGGCGCCGGTGGCATTGATCATCGGGCTTTTTGCACTCTCCCTGAGAATTGTTGCAGAATATGAACGGTTGGTCGTCCTGTTTTTCGGCAGGTTTCAGGGGGTCAAGATGCCCGGACTGCGAATTGTCGTCCCGGGCGTCCAACGCGCCTTTCGTGTTGATCTGCGAGTCATTACCATGGACATCCCTACCCAGGATGTTATCTCCAGAGACAATGTCACGGTAAGGGTCAATGCCGTACTCTACTTCCGGGTCGTTGATCCTGAAAAGGCAATTATCAAGGTGGAGAATTTTAATATGGCGGTTAATCAACTATCGCAGACTACCCTGCGTTCGGTACTCGGTCAGCATGATCTTGACGAGATGCTATCAGAGCGGGACAAGCTCAACGAAAACATCCAGGTAATCATTGATAAGCGTGCCGATGCCTGGGGTATCAAGGTCATAAATGTGGAAATCAAGCATATCGACCTGAACGAGTCAATGGTTCGGGCCATAGCCAGGCAGGCAGAGGCTGAACGCGAGAGGCGGGCAAAGGTCATCCATGCAGAAGGGGAGTATCAGGCGGCCGAGAAGCTGCTTTCCGCCGCCAATATCATCTCTGAGAATAACCAGGCCCTGCAGTTACGCTATCTGCAGACGCTGAACGATATTTCGACCAATAACAAATCAAACACGATCGTCTTCCCGGTGCCGATGGAGATGTTACAGGCAATTTTCAAACCTGCACGCCAAGACAATGCCTGAAATGTCCTTGAAAATGTTTGAGTGGTTAGAGATTAACAGGAACATGTTAAAATCATAGTAATTTCCTTTATTGGAGGAAAAATGAAAATTGTTAAACTTGGTCAACAAGGTCTAAAGGTTCCCGGCGTTGGACTTGGCTGCATGGGTATGTCGGAATTTTATGGTCAATCAGATGATACTAAAAGCCTAAAACTACTTGATGAATCCTTAGAAATCGGCTGTAATTTTTGGGATACCGCCGATATGTACGGCCCATTTACCAACGAAGAATTACTTGGTAAAGCGCTGGCAAATCGCCGTGAAAAAGTCATTTTGGCCACAAAGTTCGGCATAAAACGCGGACAAGATGGTGCCTGGTTTGGTATTAGCGGCTCACCAGAATACGTTAAAGCCTGCTGCGACGCTTCCTTGAAGCGCCTGAACACCGATTATATCGACCTTTACTACCAACATCGACCCGACCCGGAAGTCCCCATTGAAGAAACAATCGGCACGATGGCCGAACTGGTCCAAGCAGGTAAAGTTCGCTACATCGGACTGTCAGAATCCAGTGCCGAAGACCTGGAAAAAGCACACCATACCCACCCAATTTCCGCGCTGCAAACTGAGCTTTCACTCTGGTCGCGAGACGTTGAACAAAGTATTTTGCCAAAAGCGCGTGAACTTGGAATTGGCTTTGTCGCTTACAGCCCGCTTGGCCGCGGATTTTTAACTGGCGCCATTAAACAGCGCGATGATCTTGAACAAGGTGACTGGCGATTAAGCAACCCTCGTTTTAGTGAAGAAGCTATTGTAAATAACCAGAAACTTGTAGAAAAAGTCAAGGAAATCGCGACGGAAAAAAACATTACCCCTTCACAAGTGGCGTTGGCATGGGTACTTGCTAGAGGTGATGATATCGCTACGATACCGGGAACACGCCACTCGAAATATTTGAATTTAAATTGGGCGACTCAGGTAATTGTTTTGAGTAAAAAGGAGAAAGCAGAGTTAGACGCTTTTTCTCGGAAATTTAAGGTTGTGGGCGAGCGCTATTGAAACGAGCCGTAAAAAACAGCACAATGCCGGAAGCAGTGGCAGCGCGGGGTACGGTTCCTGAGAAGCTGAATCCCCACACAGACGTTCCAGCGGAAGGTAAAAACCGCCGCTGAATTTTCGCTTTAATTTTGCCATCTTGAAGGTCTTTTTATTCTACCAACGATTAAGCCTTAGACTATTCCTTTTATTCTTTCGGTTAGTAATAATTCTACAGTGTCCGAGATGCCTTCAGCGATAACGACACCACTTCCCTGGCTAACCTTCTCGCCACTAGCAAGGATAGAGTATGTCTCTGTTATGGTTAATTTCCGACTGGTTCGTTTTTCAACCCTTGCTTTAATTTTCGGTTGGCAACTCAATCAAAACTGGTAACCTTTATATTTTCAAGTGATGGGTCACGGAAAGGAATCTAAAATACTTTATCATCGTCTGAGACCACGGCGGGAAACACATCAGTTCTCTGGTATATTCTATCTGGTGCTTAAACATCAAACGAGAACTGCGAAACAGGGCAGGTCTGTAAGATGGCTAAACAAAACTAAAGGGCTATTTTATGAGTAATCCACGCTACCACCTTCTGATCATGTTTCTCTTTGTCATTATTGTCATGGTGGTCTGTGCCCTTCTGTACATACCGCTGGAACAGGCGTTCATGTCTAACTGGGGCTTCAACCTGATCATTGTTGGTACGTTGGTCATTGGTATCCTGCTCAACGTCCGGCGTGTTATTACTCTTGAACCAGAGATCAACTGGATAAAGATTTTCCGCACCGGAACGAGTGGTTTGTCCGTTGCTGATAGCCCTGAGTTACTTAAACCCCTGGCCAAGCACCTTGAAGGAATGCATCGTGACCGATTCAGTTTGTCGGCATTGTCACTGCGAACGGTGCTTGAAGGAATTCGGGGACGACTGGATGAGTCAAGAGAAATTTCTCGCTATTTAATTGGATTGCTCGTTTTTCTCGGCCTCCTTGGCACCTTCTGGGGATTGCTCGGTACCATCGGTTCGGTTGGAGGAATCATCGGAGGTCTTGAAGTCGGCGATAAAGACTATGGCCAGATGTTTCAAGCCTTGAAGGCAGGATTGCAGAAACCGCTTCAAGGAATGGGGACCGCATTCAGTTCTTCTCTCTTTGGGCTTGGAGGATCTTTGATACTTGGATTTATAGACATCCAGGCGAATCATGCACAAAACAGGTTCTTCAATGATCTAGAGGAATGGTTGTCCGGCGTTACACAGCTGGTTGATCGGACCAGCAGTTTTGAAGTTGCAGAAAGCATTTCCCTGGCACAGCCAAAAGATACCCAAACCCAATTTGACATGCTTCTAGAAGAATTACATCAAACCAACCGGAATATGGAAGAACTATTGATGAGATCAGGTTCGCCCCAGAATACCGGTCTCAGCCGTAAGCCTGATGATGGGGATTAGGAGAAATTATGCCTTCAAACACCCGTAATTCCCGAGAGACTGTAAGTATCTGGCCGGGCTATGTAGACGTGCTGTCGGCGTTGATAATGTTGATAATATTTGTATTACTCATTTTCACTTTGTCACAATTCATTCTGAGTGCCATTCTTACTGACAAGAACAGCGAGCTGGAAGATTTACATCTTCGCATCGCCGAGATATCTGATCTACTGGGTCTGGAGCAAGAGACAAATGCTGCGATGACCACGACAATCGCGGACTTGTCATCAGAAATAGAGGAACTCACCTTAGATCGGTCAAATTTAAATAGTGAAATCGAATATTTAAACGAAAAAAAAGCTGAGGATCGTGAAACAATCGAACTCCATCTACAAACCATCGCAAGTCTTCAGGAAGATATCCAATCATTGCAGCAAGTGAGGCAGGACCTTGAGAGCAAAATCGAAGCGGCCGCGATCGCGCTGATTCAGGAACAAGGTTTAACCAAATCTTTGCGAGACCGGAGCAAGGCGCTTGAAGCCAAGTTAGCGGAGGAGCAGGAAACAACCTTACTCGCACAGCGAGACATCGAACAGCGCGATATCAGAATCCAGGCACTCTCTGCTTTGATCGGCGAACAGAAAGACGCCTTGGAAAATCAGCGCAGCCTCACCGCTGATGCACGTGCAGAAGTAGCTCTTCTCAGTCAAAAAATTAATCAATTAAGAAGTCAACTCTCCGAAATCGGACAGGCCCTGAGACTTTCAGAACGTGAACGAGAGGAACAGAAAGAGCAGATTGGTGATCTGGGGAGACGCCTCAACATCGAACTGGCACGCAAGGTCAACGATCTGGAGCGCTATCGGTCAGAATTTTTCGGACGTCTTCGCGAAATCATTGCCGATAAGCCGATGATTCGCGTCGAAGGGGACCGATTTCTGTTGCAAGCAGAATTGTTATTTCCCTCGGGAAGCGCTTATCTCTCGGATCAGGGCAAATTAGAACTTCAAGCGCTCGCCGACGTTTTCAAGGACATTAGCACTGATATTCCAGATGACCTGCATTGGATCTTGAGAGTTGATGGTCACACTGACAAAGTACCAATTAGTTCTAACCAGTATCCCTCCAACTGGGAGTTGTCGACTGCCCGAGCTGTATCGGTTGTTCGCTATCTCGCCAGTCAGGGGATTCCCGAGGAACGGATGGCTGCTGCCGGATTCAGTAAATTCCATCCCATTGATTTGGCTGATACAGAACAAGCCTATCGAAAAAATAGGCGTATTGAGATTAAATTGACCTCACGGTAGAACTCCATCAAACCCTGCTTGCCAGATTGAGTCTCGATTTCTACCAATCATCGCATGTGATAGACGTAACGTCTTGAGATAGAACCCAAACAAAGCTGAGATAAAAAGTAATCCTCATTGCCCCCTTATAAAATATGAGCCGGGCAGGAGTGATGCGATCATACGACCGCTTTCTTAACAGCTCAGAGGAAAGCCCGGGGGTGGTCGTGTCGGATTTTCGAACGCCAGGTGATTGCGCCAGGCGGCAGCGCTACAGTGACGAAGAGCCCGTACCCTTTTGCATTGGCCATGCAGGGTAGCGGTGTTTGGTCAGATCAGTTGTCCGTCTCTGGAACAATGATTTTTTTTCGCAATAAAAGTGCCGAACAACCATCCGCATAGTAGCCGACTTTACTGCCGAACACAGAAAAGCCCGAATCCAGGTAAAGTCGGACAGCAGCTTCATTTTTTTCGCACACTTCCAGGGTGATTTCGGTTTTATGGTGCTCTGCCGCCAGTTGTTCCGCAGAGGCGATCAAACGGCGGGCAATTCCCTGTTT
>JAHEMX010000196.1 GCA_024643445.1 Desulfobulbaceae bacterium
TGAACTGGGCACGGTCGCCGGCGTGGAGGATGAAGTGGTGGTTGCCGAAGGTAAAGAAACCCTCTGCAGCGCCGCCCAGGCCCGCGACTATGTTGAAAGAAGCAGGATAGATATCTTTGCTCCCGCGATAGGAACGGCACACGGCTTGTACAAGACGGCTAACCCGTTTGTCGATTTTGACCGGCTCGATGAGATCAACCGGATATTGAACGGAAACGGTGTGAGGATGCCGCTCGTGGTGCATGGCGGCACCGGACTTGCCCCGGATGTGGTGAGAAGGCTCGTTTCGCTTGGCGGTGCAAAGTTCAATGTATCAACGGATCTCAAGCATACCTGGATCAACGCCGTATCCTCATTTCTCGCGGAGAACAAGGGGAAATACGATACCGGCAAGCTTGATGTCGCCGCCAAAGATGCCATCCGTGAAAAAATAAAAAGCTGGATAACCCTGCTGGGCAGCGATGGCAAGGCTTGAGAAATAACATCGTCTCTGACCTCCAGACCTGAAAGAGTGATGGGCAGGATGCAGAACAGCGGGCAGTTGTCTACCGGTAATTACCGGAAACCTGGTTTCTTATTATGAACCTTCGTTTGAGACAATCGCCTGCCGTTCCGCTAAAGAAGAATATTGCGATTACAAATACCAGAAGGTGACTTGAATAATGAGATTATTCAGGCGAGATCAAGACATGCAAGAAATTTTGTTGCCAGGCGCACGTAACGAATTGATGCGGGGTGCATCGAGCTTCTGTTTTGCGACCAAAATATCATGCATAATAAAGAAATCGGGAGAGTAGGCTATTATTCGAGGTGTCCTGTAACGTTACCGATGCTTACCCAATCATCAACCGGAGGTAGATCATGAAGCCAAGCGTTATTGAAAGGTTGTGGATGGTGGAGAAACAAGCCGAAATCTGGTGGGACTCCTCTCCTCTCGTTTTCGAAACATGGCGAAAAAAAATGATTGAACAAGCTGAAAACAGGAAAGAAATGACTGCCTGGATCAATCGCCTTTTCAGTGAGGAAAATAGCCCGGAAGAAAACCTGTTTCGCGGAGTTACCACCAATCCGCCGCTCTCCTATGCGGCCATTCAGGACAACCCCGGCTACTGGCGTGACTGGATTAAAAAGAAACGCAGGGATGGCGGTCCCGTTACAACAGAAGCAATGTTCTGGGAAGTATACAAGGAAATTGTCCGGCGCGGCGCCGAGGTATACCGCCGCATGTATGAGCAGAGCAGCGGCAGGGCCGGATATATCTCCGGACAAACAGATCCGCGCTCATTATTTGATACCGACGCGATGGTCTCGCAGGGTGCAGAACTTGCCGCACTGGCGCCCAATGTTATGGTGAAGGTGCCGGGTACCAAAGAAGGCTATGAGGCTATCCGGATTCTTTCCGCCAAGGGTATATCAACCAACAATACCCTGTCCATGATCGTGCCGCAGTTTAAAGCCTGCATGGACAGTGTCGCCGCCGGTGTAAGGGAAGCAAAAGACAAGGGGGTCGATCTGAGTAGTTTCCGTTCTGTCATAACCGCCATGAGTGCCCGCTATGGCTCTCTTGGAGATCTTCAGAAAGAGGCTGACGAGCTCGGTATTGTTTTGACAGAACCCGATATTCGCTGGGCTGAAATTGCCATTTTCAAAAAAGCATGCCGCATGGTCGCTGAACATCCTGAGTATGACGGGAAAATGCTTCTCTGTTCAATGCGGCTAAGCCCGGTAATCGACGGAGAAATCAGGTCCTGGCATATAGAAAAATCGGCTGGTGAAAATATTGTCTATACCTGTCCGCCATCCTATATCAGCGACCTCCTGATTAAAGCACCGCATCTTGAGTTTTCAGACGCCAAAGAAGAGAATGTGCCAGCCGAGGTTCTCGATAAATTACTGAAAATACCCTATTTCAACAAAGGTTTCCGCGAAGATGGCTACCGTGCCGAAGAGTTCAATACCCATCCGGCTATCCTGGAAACGGGTCGACAATTTGCTGCCGTTACCGAGAAAATGGTGGACTTTGTCAAAGAAACCCTCGATAACTGAAGAGATTTGAAAATTTGAAATCCGTGCGTTAGGTATAGAGCATTTACCATGCTTTAAAAAAAAGGAATCGGACCATGAATATTTTACTACCACAACCCGTTGAGGTTGAGGCCATCGCCCTCCTTGAGCAGGCTGGACATGCCATAGTTACGGCCCCCGACCCCAAGCCTCAAACCGTTCTGCCCCTGATGAAAAATGCCCACGCGGTTATTCTCAGGACCGGCATCAGCATGAGTCGTGAATTGATCGAAGCAGCCGAAGATCTTTTGGTAATAGCCAGGACCGGTGGAGGATTCGACAACGTCGATGTACAGGCGGCAACCGACAGCGGTGTTATTGTTACCTCAAACCTCGGTGTAAACAGTATCAGTGTCTGCGAGCATGTGCTTGCCATGATGCTTTCCCTGGCAAAGAAACTTCCCGTCCTTGACAAAGCGGTGCGGGACGGTGATTTCTCGATTCGATACCAGAACCTCTCCCGGGATCTGCATGGCAAAACGCTGGGCCTGCTCGGCTTCGGCCGAATCGGTTTCCTGGTAGCAACCGCCTGTAAAACGATATTCAACATGAAGGTCCTCGCCTGCGATCCGTTTTTACCCGACGATATCAAAGCCACCTACAAGGAGTTGGCAAGCTTTGTTGACAAGGAACAACTCTGCCGTCAGGCGGATGTCATATCCATTCATGTCCCGCTCACGGACGAAACCAGGCACGCCCTTTCCGCCAGGGAATTCGGGTGGATGAAAAAGGAGACGATTGTCATCAATACCTCTCGCGGACCGGTAATAGATGAAGAGGCCCTTGTTGCTGCTCTGCACAACGCGCAGATAGGGGGCGCGGGACTCGATGTCTTCGAGAAGGAGCCCGTTCCGGCCGATAATCCGCTCTTAAAACAGACCAATGTCATCATGACACCGCACTCTGCGGCCCTTACCAATGAGTGTGTCATCAGGATGGCAACGGATGCGGCTGAGCGCGTACTGGAAGTGTTTGCCGGCAAAGTCCCGCTCAATGTTGCCAACCCTGCCGTGCTGCAGGCTGACCGCTGGCAGCATCTCGTCTAGTTTTTTATATCCGTAACCTCATCTGATTGCAGGGAGATACTCATGGCCACCATTCTCAAAGGGGTTTATGCCCCGATAGGAACCCCGTTTGTTAACGAGGAAGTTGCATACGACCAGCTCGAGAGCAACGTAAAAAAATATGCCCGTTCCAAACTTACCGGCTATCTCGCGATCGGTAGCAACGGTGAATGCGTCCACCTGTCGGAGAAGGAAAAACTGAAGGCGCTCGAGATCATCGTCGCCAACAAGGCCGACCACCAGAAGGTCATGGCGGGATCCAGCGTCGAGTCGACCAGGCTGACCATCGAACTTTGCAAGAAGGTCGCCGCTATCGGCGCTGATTTTGCCTCCATCCTGACGCCTTCCTACTTCAAGGGCAAACTCAACGACGCGGCCATGAGCAAATATTTCCTGGATGTTGCCGACGGCTCCCCGATTCCCGTTGTCGGTTACAATGCCCCCGGATTTACCGGTGTCACCATTTCCGTTGGTGTATTAAAAGCGATGGCGGCCCATGAAAACATCGTCGGCGTTAAAGACACCTCGCCCGGCATGATCGGCAGCTATCTCAGGGCCACGCTTCATCTTGATTTTGATGTGCTCTCCGGTACCGCCAACACCCTTTTCCCGGCCATGATGATGGGCGCAACCGGCGGCATCGTCTCTCTTGCCAACGCCTACCCTGATGTCTGTGTAGCGCTGTATGAAAAATGTATCGCTGGCGATATCAAGGGAGCCCAGGATCTGCACCTGCTTCTTGGCCAGTTAAACGGCGCCTGTTCCGGCAGTTACGGCGTGGCAGGCGTCAAGTATGCATCCGAGGTCGCCGGTTTTTACGGCGGCGACCCGCGCCTGCCGCTCCTGCCGCTGAAAGAGAGCGATAAACAAGCAATAAGGGACGGCATTGCGGGTGTCGATCTGAGCGCATACCGCTAGAGAGAAGGCGAAAACCATAACAGGAACCCCGCAGCAGGTCATTCAACCCGGAAAAACCATGGATTCTATTCTCGCTCTCGATATCGGCACGCAATCGGTACGAGCCGGCATTGTCGACAGGGATCTGAACATCCTCGAGCGCAGGCAGGTGCCGGTAGCCATGCAGGTCCTGCATACCAATCATGTGGAGATGCAGGCCGAAGACATCTGGTCTGCCCTGATCAAGGCGTGCGGCGCTCTTACCCTGAAAGAGAGGATTGGGGCGGTGGTGTTATCCACGCTCTGCCCCTCCCTGCTGCCCCTGGATCAAAACGGCCAGGCGCTGCATCCGATTATCCTTCATCTCGACCGGCGCAGCGGCAAACAGGCCCAATGGGCGCTCGATCGCGTTGGTGAAGATAGGTTTCTCAACATTTCCGGCAATCTTCCGGTGCCCGGCGGAATCAGCCTCACCTCCCTGTTGTGGATCAAGGAGCACTTCCCCGGCATCTATAACCGCAGTGGCGTCTGCTTTGGGCACGCGACAACCTTTGTCCTGAAGCGACTGACCGGACAATTCCTCATCGATCCCTCCAATGCCTCCTTTACCGGCCTTTACGATACGGTTGGCTATTCGGATTGGGATTCCCGTTTGTGTGATCCGCTCGGTATTGACCCGGCCAAACTTCCGGCCGTGCAGAACTCCAACAGTGTCGCCGGAGAACTGCTCGGTGATGCGGCCCTGGCGCTCGGCTTGAAACCGGGCCTGCCGGTTGTAACCGGGGCGAATGACACGACCTGTGCCACGGTTGGCGCCGGGGTGACAAAGAGCGGTGATCTGCTGAACACCTCGGGTACCGTCGATATACTCGTTCTCTGCCTGGAAAAGCCGCTCGTATCGCGCGAACATCTGCTGCGCACCCACGCCTATCCCGGCAAATGGCTGGCCATGCGAACCGTCGGGGCCGGCGGCGGATCACTGGAATGGTACCGTAAAAATTTCTGCCGGGACCTCAGCAAGGAAGATTTCTATTCAGATTACCTGAACGATCTGCTGGAAAACGGGCCCCGGCCGTCGGCTTCCTTTCTTCCCTTCCTCAGCGGCAACAGGCACCAGGTCGGACACCGCACCGCCTCCTTTGAAGGACTGACCCTGAACACGACGCGTGAAGAAATGCTTTTGGCACTGCTGCACGGCATCGTTTCATTCCAGTTTGAGGCACTTGACAGGTGGGAAAAGGACGTTAAACTCAGCACCACCATTCACCATGTCGGTGGCGGTGCCAAGTCCGGCTACACCGCTTTCAAGCAGAAGATGCTGACGAACTACAAACTGGTCATGCAGGGCGAAACGACGCTGACCGGTGCGGCAAAGCTGGCACTTGAAACACTCGGTATATAGGGAGAATAACCTCGCATGAACTTTCCGCCCATGGTCAAAATCAGACAACGGTTTGAAACCAGTCCACTCACCGATCTTCCCGGAACCATCGCCAAAGAATTCGCACGCTGCGAAGCCGACAAGAAAATCAGGCCTGGCCAGAGTGTCGCCGTAACAGCCGGCAGCAGAGGTGTCCGCAATATTGCGGTAATTACCAGGGCCGTCATCACCGAGCTGCAAAAACTCGGCGCCAAGCCATTTATCGTACCTGCCATGGGCAGCCATGGGGGTGCGACTGCCGAGGGACAGGCGGCCATTCTGGCACACTTCGGTATTACCGAAGAGGCCATGGGCGTACCGGTCAGGTCCAGCATGGAAGTGGTACCCCTGGGCACAACCAAAGACGATGTCCCCGTCTATATCGACAAAAATGGTTACGGGGCCGACCACATTGTTGTCATCAACCGCGTTAAACCCCATACCGATTTTGATGCGGTCAACGAAAGCGGCATCCTGAAGATGCTGGCCATCGGGCTCGGAAAGCAGAAAGCGGCCGACAGATACCATAATCTCTTTATCACGCGCGGTCATTACCCGGTTTTGATGAGCGCAGCTCGTTATATCATCGAGAAATGCCCCATCACCTTCGGCATCGGCATCGTCGAGGATCAGCGTGACGATACCGCCATTATCCGGATGATTCCGAGGGACCGCCTGGAAGAAGAGGAGCGGGATCTGCTTGCTGAGGCGAAGTCATTACTGCCGAGAATCCCCTTCCAGCAATTTGACATCCTGATTGTTGACGAGATGGGAAAGATGTTCAGCGGCACCGGCATGGACCAGAATGTCATCGCCAGGACGGTTATACCCTATCACGTCGTTCCGAAATCACCGGTCATCACCCGTATTTTTGTCCGGGACCTGGCAGAAGAATCGGGCGGCAATGCGCTCGGTGTCGGCAATGCCGATTTCACCACCAGCCGCCTTGTCGCAAAGATAAACCGACCGGTGACCTATATGAACACCTTCACCTCATCGTGTCCGGAGATCATACGCATTCCACCCTATTACGATCGGGATCGCGAGGTCCTCGAGGCGTGTTTTACCACCCTGCCGCTGACGCGAAAAAGCGAGGCCCGGATCGTACATATTCAAAACACCCTGCATCTTGAAACGCTGTATATCTCGGAGACCATGCTTGAAGAAGCCCGGGCCAACCCAAAGCTTGAGATTATCGGAGAACCAGGCCCCATGGCCTTTGATGAGGACGATAATATCTCGACCGTTTTCTAGCAGGGTATGACGAGAGCCAGGCGGGGTCTGGGTAACCCGACCTGACGCTGACGATAAACTTAAACTTACCGGAATTTATTATGACTTTGCCGCAGGCTCTTTTTTTTGACATGGACGGTGTCATCATCGATACCGAGAAAGACGGCCATCGAGTAGCTTTCAACAAGGCTTTCAAGGAATTTGGCTACGATGTTACCTGGGATGTGGAGGAATACGGCGAGCTCATCAGGATATCCGGAGGCAAAGAGCGGATGAAACACTATCTGGCCACCACCGGTTTTGGCAAGGAGATCGCCCCCGGTGATGTTGACGGGATCAT
>JAHEMX010000197.1 GCA_024643445.1 Desulfobulbaceae bacterium
ATGAACCGGACGCAGCACCGAACATTTCCCGGCCGGCCTACGGAGACAGCCTCACTTCCCAAAGCCTCTTGGCAGGGATTATGGCCGCTCTATTCATCCGGGAACGGACCGGTGAGGGGCAGGAGGTAGAGGTCTCCCTGTTCCACACGGCAGCCTTTGCCCTTGGCACCGATCTTTCCGGCTGCCTGATAACCGGTGAGGATTCGATACGTCCGACACGCCGCTCTATGGCAAACCCCATCCGCAATATCTATCCAACCAGCGATGGTCGCTGGATCATGCTCGGCATGACGAACTCTCAGCACTATTGGCCGGGCTTTTGTACGGCTATCGGTAAAACAGGGCTCGTAGAAGACCCCCGGTTCTGCACACAGGAAGATCGGGCGGAACATGCCGGCGAGCTGGTGAGGATAATCGAGACTATCTTCCTGACAAAAACCTATCTTGAGTGGCAGGAACTGTTGAGCAGCAACAAACTCATCTGGTCTCCGGTAAAAACACCGCTTGAAGTAACCAATGATGAGCAGGCGATTGCCAATGACTTCTTCGGCGAATGGGATCATCCCACCTACGGAAAAATAAGAATGTTGAACAATCCCATTAAGTTATCGAAGAGCACTGCTGAAAACAGGATGAAGGCTCCAGAGCTTGGAGAACATACCGATAGCATTCTGCAAGAATTGGGGTATAGCCCTGTTGAGATAAAAAAACTCTACGATAACGGTATCATATAGAACCATCAGCGATTACCGGAACATCGTAGCTCAGAGATTCGCCGGGAGCCGCTCGGATAAAGTTCTTTATCCGAGCGGCTCCCGGAAAAACGCTGCGGCTATAAAACCTGCGTACCTTTCAGGGAGTGCTGACCGGCGTGATAGATCTCTGCCTTGATGAAGTGACCAGGCCTGGCCACACCTTTTAATTCGACATGAACGATATGGTTGGTAGTGGTTCGTCCCCTGGCCACTTCTGGTTGAACACTTTCCAGCAGGACAGATAAAGTTCTTCCGATATACTCCGTATTTCTCGCCAGACTTATCTCGTCCTGGCGCTTCTGAAACAGTTGCAGTCGCTCACTTTTTACCTGCTCATCCACCTTGTCATCAAGTGCTGCGGCCATTGTGCCAGGCCTATCCGAGTATTTGAAGGAAAAAGAACCGTGAAAGCGGACCCTGTCGAGCAGGCCCATGGTATGCTTGAAATCCTGCTCTGTTTCTCCCGGAAAGCCGATGATCATGTCGGTGGTGAGGGCCATTTCAGGGCGCACCGCGATGAGTCGATCAACCTTATCGAGATAAGTCTGGATGGTGTATTTTCGGTTCATCCTCTTGAGAATAGTATCCGATCCGGACTGCACCGGAAGGTGAAATTGCGGACAGAGATTTTTGATGGTGGCAAAACAGGCAATTAGTTCATCGGAGAGATCTTTCGGGTTTGAGGTGGTAAAACGCAGCCGCTTGAGTCCGTCGATCGCTGATACGTCATGGAGCAGCCGGGCAAAAGAGTAGGGGAGTCCTCCGCTCGTAACTGGATTGGACTTACCGTAGGAGTTGACATTCTGGCCGAGCAGGACGATCTCACGCACGCCGGAGTCAACCAGCGTTTTCACTTCATCGAGAATATCGAAAACACTTCTGGAAACCTCCCGTCCTCTCGTGTAGGGAACCACACAATAGGTACAGAAATTATTGCAGCCCTGCATGATGGTAACAAACCTGCTGAAAACAGCAGTGTCATTTCCGCTAACGGCATTTCCAGGCTCTTGGCTGTTGAGCCGTGGAATGTACCGCGGGATTTCGTATGAATCTGAAAGGTTTATCGCCGTTTTCCCCGGCATGTTTTCAAGCAGAAAAGGCAGATCATAGATGGCCTGGGTACCGATAACCAGATCAACATGCGGCATGCGTTCCAGGATATTCCTCCCTTCCTGCTGGGCCACGCAGCCGGCGACGCAGATTTTCATGCGGGGGTTACGCTTTTTGGCCTTTCGCAGTGAACCGAGCAGACTGAATACCTTCTGTTCGGCCTTGGCCCGCACCGAACAGGTATTGAGGATGACAACAGAGGCATCCTCGATCGACAACCCTTCAATGTAGCCGTGTTCACCAAGTTTCTGAGCCATTATCTCGCTGTCACGAATATTCATCTGACAACCGAACGTCTTAATAAAAAATGATTTTTCTTCCATGATAATAGATTGTTATTTCAAGACCAGGGAGATTAGTGCAGGGCTGGCCGCTTGATCTGGGAGGCAAGAGATGAGAGGAGCATGACCAGTTCTTCAAGAGATTCAGCTGCACATTTCAATCTAATACTGTTCGGATGATCCTTGACTGAGGAAATAACAGCAAGGTTATCGTACCCTTCGATAATGAATTTCAGATAATGGAACCGGTCACTGGAAATCGAATAATAGGTATCAATGAGACACAAATCCGCAGGTATATTCGAGGTCTTGTTCATCAAAGCTAGACGGTAAGAGATGATTCTACAGTGGTCATGGTTACCTTGTTTGCCGCCAGCAGCGGATAAACAATTTCAGCCAGGAAGTCTTCTGTCTGCTGTGTTGCACGTCCGGTATACTGAAGTGTTGAACCTGTCAGCGCGTTGAGCTCTTCAAGAGAAAAAGGTAATCTTTCATCGGCAGCCAATCGTTCCAAAAGATCGTTGTCCAGGCCTTCATTCTTTACAACCCTGCCCGCTTCAACAGAGTGTACCTTGATAATTTCGTGCATGTTCTGGCGGCTTTCTCCCTTTTTAACGGCCTCCATTAATATTTTTTCGGTCACCATGAAGGGGAGTTCCTCTTGCATTTTTCTATATATTTGTTGCGG
Source organism: Desulfobulbaceae bacterium (assembly GCA_024643445.1). Taxonomy (GTDB): domain Bacteria; phylum Desulfobacterota; class Desulfobulbia; order Desulfobulbales; family Desulfocapsaceae; genus Ww85. The sequence continues at coordinate 2,835 of JAHEMX010000197.1, forward strand.
ATAAACAACCATATCTGACGTTATATTCACAAATAACTTCAATATCGCATCGCTCAAGAGAAAGGCCTGCGGAATATCCATACGCCGAATAGCCGAATCATCAAGGGTTCGCTCAAACCACTGATTGGCGTACGTCGCCGAGAAGTTGGGCACGAGCCCCATCAGTTTTCTGGCAAGACCGGTCATACGCTCGGAACGCATCGGGTTCCTTTTATAAGCCATGGCAGACGAGCCAGTCTGTTTGGCAGAAAACGGTTCTTCCTGCATTTTGAGGTTCGATAGAAGCCTGAGATCAACGGCAAACTTATGAGCCGTTGCGCCAATACCGGCAAGGAGTTCGATGAGTTTCATGTCAAGCTTTCTGCTGTAGGTCTGACCGGTAACCGGAACCGGTTTTTCAAACCCGAGTTTTTTGGCAACCAGGTTGTCCAACTCACGAACTTTCTGGTGATCTCCCTTGAAGAGTTCAAGAAAGCTGGCCTGGGTTCCCGTTGTGCCCTTGGCTCCGCGCGCCGTCATGTTTTCAAGAAAATAATCAAGGTACTGCAAATCAAGAACAAGATCCTGAAGATAAAGGGTATTTCTCTTGCCAACGGTGGTAGGTTGAGCAGGCTGGTAGTGCGTGTAGCCAAGGGTCGGTAGCGCTTTATACCGTTCGCAGAAGGCGGCCAGATGTGAGATGACGTTCAGCAATGCATTTCTTACTATCAGCAACCCTTGTTTCTGAATGACAAGGTCGGTGTTGCAGACGACAAATTGGGAAGTGGCGCCGAGATGTATAATGGGTTCTGCGAGAGGGCACCTGATGCCGAACTCATAGACATGAGCCATGACGTCGTGTCTTATTTCTTTTTCTTTTAGACGGGCGACTTCATAGTCGATGTTGGCGACATTGGTGCGCATCTGATCAATCATTTCCTGAGTAATGATATCAGTCAGTCCAAGTTCGAATTGCGACTCAGCCAGAGCCACCCAGCATTTTCTCCAGGTGGTGAATTTCATCTCTTCAGAAAAGAGATGCTGCATTTCAGGGCTCGTATAACGGCTTACAAGTGGTTCCTGATAAATGGAAGTGGACATTAATCGCTCCATATTAGGCTTATTACGTTAGATATATACGCTATCTACACGTAACTAGGTTTTAAATTATTTGTAGTCAACTATTTTAAAGCAAAAGACACCAATGGCTGGTCCAGAATCCACTTATCTAGAATGTCGCATAATGTATATTATGTAAACTAAACAAGCGGGCGCCGCGTCGGTACGGGCCGGCCCTCTCTATTTTTTTGCAACCCTGCCGTCGTGGCAGCTTTCGCCCAATCAAAATAACGATGATTGCGCGGCAGCGCTCGCTTTTTCTCAATCTCCCCAGGGAAAAACGGCGTGCTTTTGTTTTATTGTTGGAAACATCACGGCGACACTTGGCGATACAACCAAACCATCGACGTCGCCTCGTAAATTACTTTCTGTGGTTTACTAAAACGCCTGAATTGCTTTATAAAACACCTGGCCAATTCACCAAATATCTTCTGCTTTTAATTTCCAACTGGATTTGCCGTTATAGTGATCACGAAAATGCGAATATTTCATTTTGCAGGAACTGCTGATATCAAGCCTGAGCGCCTTATGCCCCAGGTTAAAACCAATGAAAGGAATATTGCTCAAGCGTCCCCTGAGTATTCCCCTGATATGTTCTTTGTTGAAACCGAAATAGCTGATTGAAACAAAACGAACGTGATTATCCACAAAAACCGGTTTTGGATTATCTTCTCCCAGCGGTTCTAAACGAAGCAGGTTATCGATAAGTATAGGATCAAGCGCTTCAGAAATGGATAATTGTTGGTAATTTTTCTCCAATGTAATGATATTATTCTTATTTTCTAATAATTGAAGCAAAACCGATTGTTCGAAACAACGCTTGAATAAAGCAAAATGCTCTGCTGCAAGAGAAAATCCTGCCGCAACTTCATGACCACCAAACTTTTCAAGATAAGTCGAACACCTATCCAAGGCTCGATAGAGGTTGAATCCTTTCTGAGCTCGCCCAGATCCTTTTAACATCATCGGGTCCAGGTTGCTCGGGCAGCAGACAAGCGCAGGGACCTGGTAGGTTTCTGACAGTCTTGATGCCGTTATGCCTAGAATACCATCCTGAAAATCCCCCGAATTACCCGTCATAACGATACATTTTTTTTCATCCAGTTCGGTATGACTCACTTTTTTCATGGCACGTTCCAGATCGCTTCTCGATGCCCCCTTCCTTTTCTCGTTCAGCGTGACAAGGTCTGCGGCAAGACTCTGGGCCTCAGTCGCTGATTGAGTCAAAAGCAATTCAATGGGGAGGCGTGACTCACCGAGCCTGCCCGCAGCATTAATAGCCGGTGCAACCTGGTAGGATATCGTTTCACCGACAACCTCCTGATGGCTGATATTCAGTGCATCAAAAAGGGTTATAATATTTGCAGGCTGTGAGGACGCAATCACCTCAAATCCCCCCCTGGTCAGTAATCGGTTAACCCCCGTTAACGGGACCAGGTCCGCGATAGTGCCAATGGCCACATAAACTAGAAACGACTTCATTTTTATTGTTGAAGCAATTGAATGTAGGTATTTATTTTTCCGAAGTTCCCTTCTTAAAGCAGAGGCAAGATAAAAGGCAATGCCAACTCCGGCCAGCTCTTTGACAGGAAAATTACAGTCATCCTGTTTTGGATTTATCGTTGCGTCCGCCAGCAGTTCATCGGCCGGAACCTGATGGTGATCGGTGATAATGACCCGGAAGCCTTGCGCTTGAGCCTCTCGTACTTCATTTTTATTCGCTATGCCGCAGTCAACCGTTATCAGCAGCCTGTTGCCTTGCATGGTGTCTGAAAACCTTTGCAATACTTTGGCATTCAAACCATATCCGTCGGTAATCCTGTTTGGTATGTAATGTTTTACCGATATGCCCAGCTCCCTGAAAAAAAGAACAAGAAGGGCCGTCGCCGTTATTCCGTCAACGTCATAATCCCCCCATATGAGTATTTCGTGTTTGTTTTCAATGGCTTCCAATAACAAAGCAACAGCCTTGTCCATTGATTTGAAGAGCTCCGGTGACGGCAGGTCCATGAGAGTCGGGAAAAAATAGGAGCGCAGTTCCCTGTCGTTTTCGATGCCAAGCGTTTTCAGATGCTGCCTGATGACAGGATGCACGGTATAGTCTGTTTGCGGGGGCATCATTATTCCCTGCCCTCCAGCTTTTTATTGGCGAGCCAGCCGGCAACCATTTTCTTTATTCCCTCATGGTCGCAAACGTCCTTCCAGTTAAGGGAATGGTCCTTGTTGAACCAGGTAAATTGTCGTTTTGCATAATGTCTTGTATCGCGGGCAAGCAGATGTGCTGTCTCTTCCAGACTCCAGTCGCCCGTTATATAGCGGACCATATGACGATAGCCGATTGACTGCATCGATTTCAATTCCCGATTATATCCCCTGTCGAGCAGATTTCTGACCTCTTGTTCAAGCCCTTCCTCAAGCATCTGTGCTGATCTTTTTTCTATGCGGCTGTAAAGCTCAGGCCGGGCAGAGGTCAGACCAATGCTGAAAATGTTGTCGAAAATGACGGGTGTGTTCTGGAGATTCTGCCGTTCAAAGTGCACCGACAGCGGTATTCCGCTGCTGAGAAAAACCTCCAGAGCCCGGGCAATACGATAGGTGTCATTTTGATGGATTCTGGCGGCAGAAACCGGATCGTGAACCGTAAGATCACGGTGCAGGGAATGACTTCCCTCTTCCTCAATTCTCTGTTTCAGGTGTTTGCGTATTGACACATCGCTTGGAATATCAGGGAATAATCCGTCTTTAAGAGCCCTCAAGTACAAGCCGGCCCCCCCTGTCAGAACCGGTAGTGCGTCTCTGCCATGAATGGTCTGAATCGCCTGGAGCGCATCACGGGTGAAACGTGCGGCATTGTATTCATCATCGGGGTCCACGATGTCAATCAGGTGATGCACCACAGCCGAGCGCTCTTCCAGCGTCGCCTTGGCGGTACCGATATCCATATAACGATAGACCTGCATCGAATCGACGCTGACAATTTCTCCATTGAAGAGACGGCAGAGATTCAGCGACAGATCCGTTTTTCCGACAGCTGTGGGGCCGACCAGAACC
>JAHEMX010000198.1 GCA_024643445.1 Desulfobulbaceae bacterium
AGGCAGTTTCAAACAGCCATCCCTCGTCTTGGCTGATGTAGCCACGCTCATGACGCTTCCTGCCGAGGAACTGATCTCCGGTATGGCGGAGGTTATCAAGCATGGCTTACTTGCAGATATCGATCTTTTTGAAAAAGTGGAACAGGGGGATTGGCCCTTGAAAACTGATTCATTGCACTCGTCTCATTCTGAAATTCAAAGACTTGTTGCCCAGGCCATACAGGTAAAAATCTCCTATGTGCAAAAAGATCCCTTTGATGAAGGCATCAGAAAGCAGTTGAATATGGGACACACCTTTGCGCACGCCATAGAAAAAGTAAGTAAAAATACGATTCGGCATGGTGAGGCTGTCGCCATGGGGCTTGCCTCGGCAACTGACCTTTCGGTCAGGCTGGGCTATTGTGATAATCGTCTCAAAGACCGTATCGATCTGGTTCTGAAGAAGGTTGGTTTACCTAATCGCATACCGACAAACCTCTCACCCCAGTCAATTCTTGATGCGATGAGCCGGGATAAGAAACGACTGGCCCAGTCAAATAGATTAGTGCTCCCGGTGAAGGTGGGTGAAGTCTTTGTGGCTGACAATATCAACAACCACGATATTTTAAACACACTGAAGGCAATATCGGGTGCAAATAGCTAACAAGAGCGAACCTCGATGCTCAACCTTTGCGAGCCAATAACGAAGGTTGGCTATTTCCGTAAGATTTATCTGTGCCAGAAGGCTCAGAAGAAGCGTTCCCTGCCTTTTTGAGCTTCTCCCCTTCATACCTAACATCCCAGAAGTACAGAAAAATGCACCATTTTCTTTCTATCGTCAAGGCTCCCAGCGTAACCCCATCCTTTAGTACTGTCTCATGAGGCTAACCTCACTGTGTGGTCACGGGAGCAGGCTTTTGTGAAAACAAGGGGCTCTCCTTCTGGAGTTTTGACTTATCACTCGCGACCAGTATATAGATTGACGGAATGACGAAAAGGGTAAACAGCGTGCCGATGGCCATGCCCCCGACGAGCACCAGGCCGATCGAATTACGGGCCGCCGCACCGGCACCGGTGACCAGGGTTAACGGGAAATGACCGGCGATAGTCGCTCCGGTGGTCATCAGGATCGGTCTCAGTCTGGTGATGGCGGCTTCGTGTACCGCTTCCCGCTTGGCAATGCCCTGCATCTGCAGTTTGTTGGCAAACTCGACGATGAGGATACCATTTTTTGAGATCAAGCCAACCAGGGTGACCAGTCCTACCTGAGAGTAGATGTTCATGGTGGTAGTCCATCCGTGTGTCCAGAAAGCAACGCTGGGATCAGGCATCTTCAGGAAGGTGAAAATCATGGCTCCGAACATGGCAAGTGGCACTGACCCGGCCAGGATAACGAAAGGATCGCGGAAACTGTTGAATTGTGCGGCCAGCACCAGGAAAATTAAAACTACCGCCAGGGCAAAGGCCTGGACGAATTTATTACCCTCTTTTCGCAGTTGCCGGGATTCCCCAGTATAATCGAGGACGTATCCCTTTGGGATGATTTTTTCGGCTTCGCCTTCCAGAAAGCGCAGCGCTTCGTCCAGCGGTCGTACGGACACCCCGCTGATCTTGACTGCATTGAGTTGCTGAAAGCGGTTGAGGGAGCGCGGTACGGTGCTGTTCTTGATGGTGGCGATGGTACTGAGAGGGACCAGCTGACCACTTCCTCCCGTGACATAGATATTGCGTAACTGGTCCGGGTTGAGCCGATCCATGCGCTGGATCTGCGGGATAACCTTGTAACTGCGGCCGCCGATGTTAAAGCGGTTGACAAAATTGCCGCCGACCATGGAAGCCAGATCCGCGCCCACCTGCTGCAGGTTAAGACCCAGGTCCGCCACCATGTCCCGATCAAAGACCAACTCAGACTGGGGTTGATCGATCTTTACATCGATAAGGGGGGGGAAGGCGAACATGCCGCTTTTCATGGCAGCAAACTGGATCTTGTTGGCGAAACTCAGAATCTGCTCCGACTCGGCGGTTGAGGCGAGGATGAACTCCACCGGAAACTGCCCGCCGCCGGGTAGAGCCGGAGGGAGTACCGGAAACATACGAATACCGGTAATGGCGTGCAGCTTCTGCTGCACTTCGGGCATGATTTGAAAAATAGTGCGTTCCCGCTCCTTCCACGGTTTGACGACCATGCCGCCAAAACCTGAGGAGGGGAAGGTTATCTGGAAAACAAACCTGGTTTCCGGCACGCTGAGAAAGGCCTCATTGACTGCTGCAGCATAGCGACTTGTCTGGTCGAGGGTGGAGTTGGCTGCTGCATCCAGGATACCGAAAATAACTCCCTGATCCTCCGTCGGCGCCAGTTCTCTCGCGGACATGTTGAACATCGGGATGGTACAGAGGCTCACGATTAGCCAGACCAGGTAGACGGCTGGTCTGGCATTCAGAGTTTTGTTCAGCATCCTCCCGTAGAGATTTTTAATTTTTTTAAAATCCCGTTCTATTTTTCCAGCCAAGCCATGTTCGGTCATGCCTGCCTTGAGCAGGCGCGAGGCCATCATCGGCGAAAGCGTTAGGGCGACAATGCCGGAGATAACTACGGCTCCGGCCAGGGTAAAGGCAAATTCCCGAAAGAGCGAGCCGGTCAGACCGCCCTGCAAACCGATCGGCGCATAAACAGCGGCCAGGGTTACGGTCATGGACATCAGTGGTCTCACCAGTTCGCGGGCACCGAGTATGGCTGCCTGCATCGGCGATTGTCCCTCGCTGAGGTGGCGCTCGACGTTTTCCACAACCACGATGGCGTCGTCAACCACCAGACCGACGGAGAGTACCACGGCCAGCAGGGTGAGCAGGTTGATAGTGAAACCGAACACCTGCATCAGGAATATCGCTCCGATCAGAGACAAGGGGATGACGATGACCGGAATGATTGCCGCCCGCATCGACCCGAGAAACAGGAAAATGATACAGATAACGATAAGCAGGGTTTCACTCAGCGTCTTGATCACCTCATGAATGGCGTTATCGATATAGGCAGTACCGTCGTAGGCGATGCGACCCTGCAGGCCATTGGGCAATTGTTTTGAGATGGCAACCATCTCGCTGCGCACACGTTTGATCACGTCCAGGGAGTTGGCGTTCGGCAGGGGCCAGATACCCATGAAGATCGCCGTCTGCCCGGAAAAGCGGACATCTGTGTCATAATTCTCGGCACCCAGGACGACATCGGCGATATCCTGCAACCGTATGACAGCCCCGTTCTTTTCCCGGAGCACCATTCGCTTAAATTCCTCCACCGACTGCAGATCAGTGTTGGTGGTCAGGTTGACCTGAATCAGCGAACCTTTGGTACTGCCCACGGCTGCCAGGAAATTGTTGGTTGCAAGGGCCTCGCGCACCTGCACCGGGCTGATATTGAAGGCGGCCATCCGGTCGGGTTTGAGCCAGATACGCATCGCAAAAGTCCTCGCCCCCAGAATGTCGGCGCGCTGCACGCCTTCAAGGGCGGAAAGCCGCGGCTGGACGACACGAACCAGATAGTCGGTAATTTGATTCTCCTGGAGAATATCGGAGGTAAAATTCAGATAGGCAGAAGCGAACTGGCTGTCGGCCGATTGAACGTTGATGACCGGTACCTCGGCTTCCGGAGGGAGGTCGCCGCGCACCTGATCCACCTTGGAACTGATTTCCGAAAGCGCCTTGATCGGGTCGTAGTTGATTCTCAGGCGGGCATTGATGGTGGAGAGTCCCTGCACGCTTTGGGACTCAACGTAGTCAATGCCATCAGCGGCGGCGATGACCCGTTCCATGGGGCTGGTAATGAAACCGAGCACCAGCTCGGCACTGGCCCCAACATAGGCCGTGGTAACGGTGACTACCGCGTTATCACTGCGGGGGTACTGGCGCACGTTCAGGGAGCGAATGGCCTGCAGTCCTGCGATGATGATCAGGAAGCTGATGACCAGGGCCAGGACGGGACGACGAATGAAAATATCGGTAAAGGTCATGGCTAACTCTCATCGGGCGCTGGGGCCAATTTGAAGGCAGGAGCGAGTTTATTGTCGATCTTGACCTCCTGACCGTTGCGAAGCTTGAAAACACCGGTACTCACCACCGTCTCTGCGGCTTTTACACCGGAGAGAACGGCAACAAAGTCTCCCCGCTTTTCCCCAAGGTGCACGAATTGCTGGCGCACGACCTTGCCTGGTGCTGAACCTTTTTCAGCTTTCTTGTCTTCGATGACGAAAACCGAGTCGCTGTAGGGTGCATTGAGTACAGCTGTGGCCGGGATGGTCAGCACTTCCTCCTTGGCCGGCAGGACCACCGCCACATTGACATACATGCCGGCACGAAAATTTTCGTCAGGGTTGGCAAGTGTCGCCTGTACGCTGATATTGCGGGTGGCGGTATCAACCTCCGGGCTTATGGCGGTGATGGTGCAGGTAACAACCTGATCCGGCAGGGCATCGGAGGTTACCCGAACCGGGAGACCAGTGCGGATCTTGGCCAGCATGTGCTGGGGCAGGGAAAAATTGACATAGATAGGATCAAGAGACTGCAAGGTGACGATGGCCTGTCCGTCGTTAAGTACCTGGCCAAGATTGATCTGGCGAATTCCCAGGCGGCCGGCAAAAGGGGCGCGAATGGTTTTTTTGGCAATCACCGCTCGAATATTGTCGGCCTGTGCCTGTGCCTGGGTAAACTGGGCTTTGGCGCTGTCGAAATCAGACGGGGAGACAACGTTATCGGCCAGCAGTTTTTTCGTTCGGTCGAACTCCAAACGATTCAGCTCCGCAACTGACTCGGCCGACCGGAGCAGAGCCTGCTCGACTCCAATGTCCTGCTGGACCAGCAGCACCCCAGCCTCGACCATGGAGCCCGATTCAAAAGCGATGGCTACTGCTTTGCCGGTAACCTCGGCGGTTATGGTCACGCCCTGTACCGCAGCAAGGGAGCCAACCGCCGTAAGCAATGTTTCCCAGGAACTTGCCGTAACGGAAGCAGCGGTGACGATTTCCGGTGGGGGCACAAATTCTTTGCCCTTTTCGATCATTTTTCGGATCTGCAGGGCCTTGATGCCGGCGAGAGTGCCAACTACCAGTATCAGCCCCAGGAGGGTCAGAAAAATCGCTTTTTTCATCGTTGCTCCGTCCTCGAAAAATAAGCCGTTCCTAACGGTTTATCACACACCCTCTCGTGCCATCACCCGAAGATGATTGCAGGTGTAAACATTTCATTAACCGTATCGATTGGCAGGTTATGATGATGTACCATGAGTTCAATTTCCATAACAGCATATATCTACTCTATCAGACGGATGTTGTCCTATTCGGGAGAGCGCTGCATCTTTGCAGATAAGATGAATTGAGGTGATAGGCTATGCTGAAAAGAGTGCCGGAACCTACGAGCATGCATTCCTGCCGGGTTTTAAAAGACAAGGGTTGCTTCCTCCAATAGATTGCCTGGTACTTTTAAAAGTATATAAAATCGTAATACATTTTTACTTCATTTGGCTACAACTCCTTTGATACCGCCACTGATGAGGGAGGTTATATTGATAAGAATCTGCGGCAGGGCAAAACCTCCCGGGCAGGCCAGATAGCGGGGCTCCCAAAGCGGGTTGTATTTTTCTTTATAGTCACGCAAACCATCAAAATTATAGAAATGTTCGCCATGCTTGAAGAGTACGGAACCAATTCGGTTCCAGAGCGGTGCGAAGGGTCGATTTTCCAGACCGGAGAGGGGGCCATGCCCAAATTAAAAGATTTGAAGCCCTGCTCCTTTCCCCATAAAATCAGGTTGATAAACAGGTAATCCATGACACTCCGAGGAGCCTCTTCGGAGAATCGCATCAAATCAAGCGACAGTTCCTGTTTGTTCGCTCCGAGCCACAGATTGGCTGTAGGGTCAGGTGGCTATTGTATCCGTGGTGGAAGGTTTGAGTTTGTGTTGAAAAAGCTACGAAAATAATTACTTTCTCCAGAATTAAAAGGCCTGCGTTTCAACAAATTGAATCCCTGCAGTTTCCAGAAGGGTTCTGGTCTGATTTAAAGTATGCTTAAATCCTGAACAAAAAAAAGGACTGAATTTTTCATGCCTGCTAAACAAGGCTCTTTTTATCAACCGGTGAAGTCGGAGGATGTTTATGGCAACCCGCCTGTTTCATGAAATGAGAGGAGGAATAGATGGAAGGACGAGTTCTTGATTTTATTGCGCTGGGGATGCTCATTTTTGTCGTCCTTACATTTGTTTACGGGATTATATTTATCCACGACATTCCGTACGAGATTGCCAAGAAAAGAAATCATCCGCACCAGGATGCAATCCATACCGCGGGCTGGGTGAGTCTGTTCCTGATGCACACCATCTGGCCCTTTCTGTGGATCTGGGCAACGCTGTACAAGCCGGATATGGGCTGGGGGTTTGGCAAAATCCCCGGGCCTAAAAGCGGCATGGTGGGTTCCCGCCCTGTCGATACGGCAGCTGTAGATGAGATCATGACCTGCATGACAGAGCTTGAGCAGAAACGAAAGGAGCAGCAGAAAAGTCATGACCTGCAAATACAGGAGCTGCTCAGTCGGATGAAACAAATAGAGAAACAGCTCGTGAGGGAGGGGGGTGAATAATTATGGAAACTTTATTAATTCTAACCTATGCCTCGGTCTGTTGGGTGATCTTCAAGATCTTCAAAATTCCTGTCAATAAATGGTCGCTCACCACGGTTGTCATTGGAGGCGTTGTGATGCTTGGAACCGCCATTGCCGGTATGGCCTATTTTCACCCGGCCTCCATCGCGGCTCGCTCGTACGCATTTACCACGCCAATCATCTCCAATGTACGCGGTAAAATTATTGAAGTCAAAGTCACCCAGAGCACACCGCTCAAGGCTGGAGATATCCTGTGCAAGATCGACCCGGTACCCTTCCAGGCAAGGGTTGACAACATCACGGCACAACTCGAT
>JAHEMX010000199.1 GCA_024643445.1 Desulfobulbaceae bacterium
TCTCCCCTTCGATACGCAAGGCATCCATATAGAGCCTGGTCGCAAGCTGGTGTCCTGCCGTGCCGTAGACATCAAAACCGGCCACGAGGGAATAGTAGATCTGCTCGATCAGCGGGTAATCTATCACCCAGGCAGTTTTCGGCAGATTCCCGAGGACACCCCGATGGACGGAGGCACTGTCAAAATGTCTGAATACCGTCAGAATCGGGTCATCCGTTGCCCGCTCCCCCTTCCAGATCTGCTGCAGGCTTAAGCCATCCGGATAATGGGCGGCATAGAAGTTTTGCCGGGACTGGTAATAATCCAGCGCCCATTTGTAGTGTCTGTTCTCAAGGATCGCATCGAAGAGCTTATAATCGCTCCCATCCTCGTTGGGCATCCTCAGCTTTTCATAATTCAGTTTGAGAAATCCCGGGTATTTGATAGAGAGATCATAATCCGGGTCCAGGAAAACCACCCAGAAATGATCATTGATAACATTGAGGGCAATCTGCCCTTTGCAGACCGGTCCCCGGATAAAAGTCATCAGCACGTATCGGGCATTATCGAGCAGCCACTGGTAACGGGACCGGCCGGGAATCTGTTCATAGGTCGCAAACGGGTTGGCGCTTCTCTCCGCATCATAGTCAACCGTCTGAGGTTTCTGGGGCCATTCGGGTTGAATGAACAACTCATCGATACGCTGATACTGGCGTTCATCGAGGGGAAAAACCATGTGTGTCTTGTAGACGATGGTCGAATAGATTTTCCGGAAACGATAAAAGAACGGCTCACTACCCGGGTCATCATAGGGACGCACGGTGGCAATGATGTCAATTTCCTTGCCCGGCGAGGTTCTCGATCGTACCAGTTCAAAGAACTCGTTGCTTCCGGTTTCAAAACTGATATGGGCGAGAAAGAGGTGCTCGTAGAGGTAACGTGCCGTCATCCGGTGTTTCGGATCGCCTTTATTGAAAAACTGCTCCCATTTTTCGATCATCGCCTGATCCGGCGTGGAAACCGCCTTGAGTCTCTTCTGCTCATCCGCGCTCGGACCATGGGCACCCTGACTCAGCCAGCCGACGATGGTATTGAAATGTTCCGGTGACAGGGGAGGAAAACCAAACGGCATGCCCCGGTTCGGGTGCTTTTTCAGGTAGAGCTGCAGTTCATCTTTGTTTTCTGCGCAGGTCAGATCACCTGCCTCGGGATAATATTCGCCCTGAACCAGCGGGCTGAGCCGTTTATGATCAAGGAGCATATACATGATCGAATCTTCAACGGTGCCGGCCCCATCCTTGGGGGTCACCGCGAAAAAACCTTTTTCGCGCCATTGCCCGGTCGAATGGGCATCGACCAGAAGACGGCTCGGGTCCATGGTTTTCAGGCGGCCGGCATCGTAGACCTGTTTTTTGCTTGCCCCCCTGTCGAGGCCATCCCAGGAACTGAGTTTCAGCTGGCAGGGAGAATTGTAGCAGGAATGGCAAACCACGCAGCGTTTGACCAGGACCGGCTCTACGTCGTCCAGGTAACTGATTTGACGTTTCGGCGGTACAAACTGGTAGGCCGGTTGCTGCGGCGGCTGTGCACAGCCAGTCAGCACCAGAAAGCACATGGCAATGGCAGAAAAAAGCAATCGGCTCATACTTCCTCCCCTTTTGTTATTATTGTCAGAGACATTCAATACCTGCAGGAATCCGGCAGGGTTTTCCTGGAATAGCAGAGCAGCCTACCGGTCAAGCGGTGTACCTGGCAGGGTGATTATTGCCCGCTCCGCGCCGGACTCTTCAGCCGGCAGTGCAGGCCGCAGCCGGCTGAACCTGAAGGGTTGGGCCGGATGAGCAGCTCCTTGCATCGTTGTCGCACCACTGCATCAGTCTGGCTGGAGGTATGCTTCTTCCAGCGCCGACCTGGTTTTTTCAGAGAAGCAGGCGAAAATAACCTTTTCTATGGATTGGTCCTTTTCCAGAAACCCGCGTGTCGCACTCATCGCAATGCGGGCGGCAGCAGCAACAGGATAACCATAGACACCGCAGCTTATCGCCGGAAAGGCAAGAGAGCGGCAGTTATTCAGGGCGGCAAGCTCCAGTGAGGCGCGGTAACAGGAGGCGAGCAACCGATGCTCCTGTTCCGTACCGCCATGCCAGATCGGCCCGACCGTATGGATGACAAAGCGTGCCGGCAGGTTATATCCTGAAGTAATCCGGGCCTCTCCTGTCGGACATCCTCCCAGCTTCATACACTCGTCAAGCAGTTTCGGCCCGGCCGCGCGGTGAATCGCACCATCCACGCCGCCACCGCCGAGCAATGTCGAGTTGGCGGCATTGACGACGGCATCAACGGCAAGGGTCGTTATGTCCGCCTGTACGATCTCGATTTCAGACATGGGTTCCTCCCGGTTTACGAAGATGAGACCATTGACAGGGATAAAGCACAGAGTGGAAAGAATCCTACTCCAACAGGTACGTCAATGCAAATCAGGAATTCATGCCGGTGCGGCTGCACACGGCGGAAAGGTTCAGGGAAAAGGTTCAACGGCGTAAAACGAGAAACAGACAGAGGGAGACAAACTCCCTCTGTCTGTCATGCAGATAGGTACCCTAAAGCTTTGGCAATCAGAGCAGATCGGCGATGGCTTCTCTCTCACCTACCAGTTCAGCCTCGGTCTTGGACATCATCTTGCGGCTGAAATCGCTGATCTCAAGCCCTTCAATAATGGTCCACTCCCCGTTTTTAGTGGTGATCGGGAATGAGTACATGATATCCTCATCGATTCCGTAAGAGTTGCCGGCTGAATACACGCCCATGCTCACCCACTGGCCACCACTGCCAAGCGCCCAGCTTCTCATGTGATCTACGGCCGCAGATGCCGCAGATGCCGCACTTGAAGCACCGCGAGCCTTGATGATCGCAGCACCGCGCTGCTGTACGGTGGGGATGAAGGTATTCACGTAGTAGTCGTTATCCATTTTGGATGAAACCGGCACACCATCAACGGTTGCATAGCTGATATCGGGGTACTGGGTAGCGGAGTGATTACCCCAGACCACCATCTTCTCAACCTTCGTGCTGTGGCTGCCTGCCTTCTCGGCAATCTGGGACAGAGACCGATTGTGATCAAGCCGCATCATCGAGCTGAAGTTTCTGGGATTCAGATCCGGGGCATTTTTCAAGGCAATCAAGGCATTGGTATTAGCCGGATTGCCAACCACCAGGACTTTGACGTTCCTGCTGGCATGATCGTTCAAGGCCTTGCCCTGCACGGAGAATATCTTGGCGTTTGCCTCAAGCAGGTCGGCCCGCTCCATTCCCGGTCCGCGCGGACGCGCGCCAACGAGATAGGCGTAATCAACGTCCTTGAAAGCAACATTTGGATCATCGGTGGGGATGATGCCTGCCACCAGGGGATAGGCACAGTCCTTGAGTTCCATGACCACGCCTTCAAGCGCACCCATGGCCGGCGGTATCTCAAGCAGCTGAAGAATAACCGGCTGTTCGGGACCAAGCATATCGCCATGAGCGACACGGAAAATAAGGGAATAGGCAATCTGACCGGCTGCTCCGGTAATTGCTACGCGTACGGGTGCTTTCATGTTCTTCCTCCTCGATAACATTATTCGTTTACATGCGGTTCTCTCAGGGCTTGCGATGTATATCCGTAACTGGAAAACGCATTCCCGAAAGAAACAGTTTTGACGGCCAGCTTGGTATTACCAGATACCCAGCGAGTTGGCCAGAAAAAATCGTTGTCTTAACAGTAAAACATTTCCGGCAACGTTCAACGAAAAGAGACTCCGGCAGGAACGGGGATATAACAGCGGTCTTACATGAAATCCGCCCTCCGGCTGCTGGTTTTCAGCAGGGGGGCCACGGTGGAAACCTGGCTTATCCGCGCCGGTCTCCGGGTGAAACAGTTCTTAAAATTCTTCGAGCTTCTGGCCTTTTTCGATAATGGTATCAACTTCATCGCACCCTGACTCAACCGCTGCTACCATCTGTACTATTTTTTCAAAAACCGGATCATCACGATCGAGGGATGCATCTGCCTTATTCAGCAAATGCCTGCCGTTCCGTAAAAAAGCCTTGAGTTCAGGGGCAAGCAGTTTCCGGTTTTCATGCTTCTGCTTTTCCTTTTCCAGCAGAGGCATAATCCGTTCAATGGAAAATTCCACCAGCACATCCCGTGGAGCCTGAAAACGCTGTGACATCCGCTCAAGGTTTTCCAGGGTCTTACGTGATATCACATAGGTCTTTGCCACACGGTTTTCAGTGGTTGTCTCCTGGCGCTCTATACCCTGCTTGAGTGCCTGTAATTTCTGGGTATCATCCACGAGATGATCAAAAATTGATTTCTGTTTGATGCCCAGTTGTCCGGCCAGAAGGCTCAAGGCATCGATACTCCGGGTCGGCAGTTTGAACGTGGTACGAACCGACTGCCGACCTTTCAGATCGGCGGTGTAGCTCTCAGAGACAACCACAAATTCAAATGATTTCTTCTGGTCTATCATAGGTCAATCCTCTTTTGAATGGGCACCGTAGTTACTATTTTTTATTTTTCTAAATAGTAATATTAATTTTGTTGACATTCACAAATCAATTATTACCATTTTATACAAAGGCGTAAACCAGAAAAATAAAAAAAAACAAAATAAGGAGAACACAATGCAGATGACAGCCTATAATCCGCGATTTTTACGAAGACCGCTCGGATCGTCTTCCAACCTTTTCGGCGACTTCCTGACACCGTTTGGGACTGTTTTCAATGAGGTTTCAAGCCAGTCCCTGTACCCGGCCGTGGATATCTACGAGAAAGACGAGAAGCTGGTATTCGAAGTAGAACTTCCGGGCTTTGAAAAAGAAAAAATCAGCGTTGACGTGCAAGGACGTGTGCTGACTCTGTCCGGCGAACGGGAAAGCAGCGCTGAGGTGAAAGAAGAAGGCAGATACAGAAAAGAGAGGAGTTACGGAAAATTCGAACGCTCGTTTAAACTCCCGTTTGAGGCCGCCGAGAAACAGATCCAGGCAGCCTACCGGGACGGCGTTCTGACCCTTACCGTAGAAAAACCCGAGGAACAGAAACCGAAGCAAATAACCATCAATTAAACGTATCAGCAGCAAACAGTATCTCAGAATTCCTCCGGTAAAGGGGAAGGGCATCGTAGCACCCTTCCCCTTTTTTATTTACAAATAAGACTATTCCTGTTCCCCTGCGTCTTTCCCTGCAAAACCTCATCAAAGACACCTTTACCGGTGCAAACGATATGGCCGATACCGACAAAGAGATCGTGACCATTACCGATCAGAATAACCAGGTGATCGACGCCCTTCCCCGCTCGGTCATGCGCGCCAGAAATCTTGTCCATCGCGCCTCATATGTCCTTGTCTTCAATGACAAAAAGGAACTCTTCCTGCAGAAGCGAAGCAATGAGAAAGATGTCTACCCGGGATACTGGGATGTTGCCGCCGGCGGTGTTGTTCTAGCCGGTGAAAGTTATGAAGAGGCGGCCAGAAGAGAACTTGCAGAGGAACTTGGCATCAGAGGCGTTGTGCTCTCCCATCGCTTCTATCGCTATTTTGCAGATTACCGTAACAAGGTCTGGGGGAGTATTTTCACCTGTACCCACAATGGTCCTTTCAGGCTCCAGAAAGAAGAGATTGACGAAGGACGGTTCATGAAAATCCCGGCGATAGGGGAACTCAGCAGATGCGAGCCGGTGACGCCCGATGGCCTGGAGGTACTGCGGATCCTTGGCGATAGTAATGGAGGTAAAAAGGCATGAACAAACTGTTTCTGCATGGACTTGATTCTTCAGGCTCAGGAACAAAAGGCACGTTTCTCTCCCACTATGCTCCCGATATGGAAAGACCCGATTTCGACGGTACGCTTGCCCAGCGGATGGAACGACTCAGAGCCATCGTCTCGGGCAGCACCGATCTGATCGTTGTCGGTTCAAGCTTTGGCGGTTTGATGGGAGCCTGCCTCGCCCAGGAACAGCCGGAAATGTTCAGGCGCTTGATCATGCTCGCTCCGGCCTTAAACTTCACTGATTACCGGATACCCAAAAAGAAACTCCCGGTAGAAACCATCCTGGTAATCGGCAGAAACGACACCGTCACCCCCCCGGATATCGTCATTCCGGCCGCCAGGGCCACCTTTGCCAATCTGCAGGTCGATATCCTCGACGATGACCACCTCCTGCACCAGACCTTCCGCGAGCTGAACTGGCAGCAGCTGCTTTCCTGAAAGACAGGCCGCCGTTCAGACAGAAGAAACCCGGGACGTCTGTCGGTACAATGCCGCCAGACGGAGAGTACTTTATAGATCAGGCCAGTAATGGGGATCCGACAGACTACGAGGTGAGCAGCATCGAGTCGTTGGCAAGTTCCTCGCCCTGGGCAAGGTAAAACTGCTGTAGAAGGTCCTGAACCGTGAGCGTTTTTTTCTGCTGGGGCCCGACATCGAGGATCACCCGGCCCTGGTGCAGCATGATGAGCCTGTTTCCATAGCTGATCGCATGCTTCATGTTATGGGTGATCATCAGGGTAGTAAGGTTCCGGGAGGCGACGATCTCATCTGTCAGCAGGAGGATCTGACCGGCTGTCTTCGGGTCCAGCGCGGCTATATGCTCATCCAGCAGCAGGACATCAGGCCGCACCAGCGTAGCCATCAGCATGGTGAGTGACTGGCGCTGCCCTCCGGAAAGCAGGCCGACCTTATCCTGCAGCCGCTTCTCCAGGCCCAGTCCGATTTTCTGCAAGTCTTCCCTGAATCGATCACGGTCCTTCTCCCTGACACCAGGCCCGAGCCCCCTTCTCTTGCCGCGCTTCAGCGCAAGGGCCAGGTTCTGTTCTATGGTTGCCGAGGGACAGGTGCCAAGCAGCGGGTCCTGGAACACCCGGGCGATCAGTTTCGCCCGCTTATATTCA
>JAHEMX010000200.1 GCA_024643445.1 Desulfobulbaceae bacterium
ACGGCTCGGAATCCGTACCGGCGCCGACCTGAGATCGTGGCCGCTGGAAAAACTCGTTCAGCATTTCGGCAAACAGGGAATTTTCTATTTCAACATTGTCAGAGGAAATGACCCTCGTGCTGTTCATTCAGAGAGGAAAAGAAAATCCATCGGCGCTGAACGTACACTCGGAAAAGATACGCGGGACATGAACCAGATCCATCATATCATGAAAGAACTCGTTGATCGTGTGGCCGCTTATTTGATCAGTAACAAAATTATGGCTCAAACCATGACGGTTAAAATACGATACGCCGATTTTACCACCATCACCCGGTCAATCACTGCCGGCGTATCACTTGGTAACGGAGATGATATCCTGCGATATATCCCCGCGCTTCTCGAACGAACCGAGGCCGGATACCGCCAGGTAAGACTTATTGGCGTTTCGCTTTCAAAACTATTGCCGGCCGAACAAAAACAGCCCCGACAAATGCAGCTGCCTTTTCCCGGTTTACACCAGGATGAAAATGTAACGGAAGAACAAGAGTGATCAAAAAAAAGAGTGTAAACACGATGTTTACTTACGCATGGATGCCTGCTATTATCTAGATCAGTGGTTTCCATACCAAAACCTCTTCCGCCAGTGAACCGATGATAAAACTGTTCAGTGCTATTTACTTTGTTTTCAGAGGATTTATAAAATGTATCTCATTTCTTCGGTCGACGTTTTTCAATCTGCTCTTTATCGGCATCATCACCATCGCTGTTATGGCTTTGATTCCTGAAAAGAAACCGGGCGTCGCGCAAAACAGTATCCTTGAACTGACGATTACAGGAGATATTGTCGAACAGACAGATGCGGTTGATCCTGTGGACGACTACTTCTCAAATTTTTTCGGCCTTCCGGAACAGGCGCGCCAGACACCTTTGCAGGATATTCTCGATGCAATCTACCATGCACAGGTTGATCCTAATATCACGGCGCTGGAGTTGGATTTAAAGTCCATGGGAACCATCGGCCTGAACCAGCTGCAGCTTATTGGTTCAGCACTCATTGCCTTTCGTGAATCGGGAAAACCGGTTGTTGCCGCTGAAGACTACTATTCTCAGGATCAATACTATCTGGCAGCGCATGCCGATAAAATTTTCTTGAATCCGATGGGAGGCATCTACCTGAACGGTTTCGGCATGTATCGGCTCTACTTCCGGGATGCACTGGAAAAATTGAAAATAAATTTTCATGTATTCCAGGTCGGCTCCTACAAATCAGCCCTCGAACCGATAACCAGAAACGCCATGTCCTCCGAGGATCGCAGCCAAACCCGAGCATGGTTGACGACCTTGTGGGACAATTATTGCCAGCATGTTTCCGAGCAGCGTTCCATTACTGCGGAGAGCATCAATGATTATATCAACAGCGTGCCTGGAAATCTCAAGGAAGTCGATGGAGACATGGCCGAACTTGCCCTCAAATATGGACTTGTCGACGAGTTGAAACAGCGCCATGAGATTCGTCATTATCTCTCCTCACTTTCCCAAGCATCTGCTGATGGGTCCCCCCGGCTGGTGGGATTTCACGATTACCTGCAAACCGTCAAGCACTCGTACAGAGACGGAGATAGCGATAAAGACAAGATCGCCCTTATTGTTGCCGAGGGTAACATCATGCCGGGCGAGAGCGGTGACGGCCTCATTGGGGCAGACACCCTGGTATCATTGATCCGCGATGCCCGAGCGGACGAGAAGATCAAGGCGTTAGTGCTGAGAATAGACAGCGGAGGCGGATCAGCCTTTGCCTCGGAGCTGATACGACAGGAGTTGCTGCAGTTTAAGCAAAGCGGCAAGCCGGTGGTGGTATCCATGGGCACTTTTGCGGCCTCCGGCGGCTACTGGATTGCCGCCGATGCAAATGAGATCTGGGCCTCGCCAAACACACTTACCGGCTCTATCGGTATTTTCATGGCTCTCCCCACTTTTGAAAATATATTGAACAGTAACGGTATTTTTCAAGATGGTGTCGGGACCACGAACCTGTCTTCAGGACTTACTCTATCGAAGCCTCTGTCCGCGGAGATGAGTACTGCCCTCCAGTTACTGCTCGAAAAGGGCTACAAGGACTTTATCTCCATCGTTGCAAACGGAAGGAAAATGACTATTGAAAAAGTAGAAACGGTCGCTCAGGGAAGAGTCTTCAGCGGGGAGGCGGCCAGACAGGCGGGCCTTGTCGACAATCTCGGTACCCTTGCCCAGGCTATCAGGTCTGCCGCACAGCTTGCCGGTCTTGAGGAGTATGGTGTTTTTACACTGGCAAAACAACGATCATTGAGAGATCGTCTCCTGCAGAAAATTGGCGTAGAAGCATCGTTACTGCTGGAAAGTCATGTATCACTATATGCCTTTTTTCGAGATTTATTCTCACGTGGCACCGATTTTCAGCAGTTCCTGATTTTCCGGGATCCCAACGGGATGTACGCCCACTGCATGATTAACTACTATTAGCATAATCTTTAATCCATATGTACCTGGAGTATCGCATGAGACATTTTACGACACTTGCTGTTATCACCCTGTTCCTCTTTGGCTTTACCCCTATCAGTTCCGCCGATCAGGACTCGTTTGTTGTTTCAGGCAATCCCAACGCCCCGCCGGTTGTCTGGGAACAGTACAAGAATCTGGTCGGCCTTGGCCCTGACCTTGTCGCCACCATACTTGGCGAGCTCGGCATCTCCTATACCGTCCGCTTGGCCAATAACTGGGAAGATGTCCAGAAAAAAGCGCGGCAGGGCAAGATTGATCTTATTATTTCGGCCTATAAGAACAAAGAGCGCGAAGAATATCTTTCCTTCTCCATCCCCTATCTGGCCCAGCCAGTAGTAATAGTGGTTGAGAAGGGCAAGGAATTTGACTTCTCCAGCTGGGATGCGCTGAAAGGGAAAAAAGGTGTAACCAATGCCGGGGAGAGTTATGGCCAGGAGTTTGACGAATTTATCGAGAAACATCTCACCGTCAACTACTATCAGTTCGAGCGGGCCCTGCAACTTCTAAACCGTGCGGAGGCCGATTACCTGATCGCCGATCTCTATACAGCTCTTATCTATGCAAGGCTGCTCGAAGGCGAGGACCGGATAACCATCCTTGATCCGCCGGTTACCGTACAGAATTTTCATCTGGCGGTACGCAGCGATTCAGGGCTTGCCTCACATCTACCGGAAATAAATGCCAGGCTGGAGGAACTGATAAAAAACGGGATGGTCTCCAAGACCCTGCTGAAGCATTTCGATAAATGGAAGGAACTGTCCGAAAGACGTGCCGACTATCTGGCCAAGGGTAAAGCGGCTCGCTCGCAAGAGCAGCAAACGTACCTGAAAGAACAGGATGAGATGGCCCGACAGAGAATTATAGGCATCATGGTCGACACGCAGGGAGCCCCCGTATCTACCCAGTAACTGACTGCTCATTACCTTATCGTTCACCCGTTCTTCACGGTGTGAGATATTCCATTTCAAGCAGGCCGGCACAGCGACGATAGCTGGTGTGCCGGCTTTGAATCTCTATGGACCTATCCCCGGAAAGCCTCCTCTTTCTCTGGCAGAAGCTGATCTGGCCGTTATGCAGACTGCTCATGTTTATTTCCGTTGGCCTGATTGTCGCCAATATCATCGAGTCACTCAACTGGACGCGACGGATATCCGTCATTGCCCGGCCACTGGTGAAACTGGGCCATTTTTCTGAACGGGTCGGGGCAGCCTTTTCCATAGCCATCATTTCAGGGGTAGCAGCCAACACCATGCTGGCGGAGGCATACGACAAAAATCAGTTGAACAAAAAAGAACTGATACTGGCAAATCTCTTCAACAGCCTGCCGACCTATTTCCTGCACCTGCCGACCATGATTGTCATTACCCTCCCGCTCATTAAGGGCGCCGCCTTCATCTACGTTGGCATTACCTTTGCTGCCGCCATACTCAGAACCTTTGCCATTGTGCTGGCCAGCCGTTTCATTCTGCCGAAACCTCAAGCAAGCGTCGATATCGTTTCAGCCGAACAGAAAAAGCAGGGCTGGTCAGACATCACCCGGAAGACCTGGCGACGTTTCAAAAAAAGGATCAAGAAAATAACCATTTTCACGGTTCCGATCTATGTCGCCATTTTTATCATGAACCGCCTGCATTTTTTCGCTCTGCTGGAAAGCTCCATGGCCGAGCATCTTGACTTCATCCCCTGGCTGTCCCCTCAGGCCATGGGCATCATCGCCCTGCAGTTTGCTGCCGAACTTACGGCCGGTCTGGCGGCCGCAGGTGCACTGCTGCAGGACAACATCCTGTCTTACCGGGAGATTATCATTGCCCTTCTGGTGGGCAACATTCTCTCTTCACCCCTGCGAGCCGTCAGGCACCAATTCCCCTATTACGCCGGTATATTCAAACCACGCCTCGCCCTGACCCTGATCGCCGCAAACCAGGCATTCAGGATTTTCAGTCTCATTATTGCCGCCGTCCTCTATCTCTTCTTCACCGGATAAAAGGAAACTGCCTGGTGGTTTTGGATGGTGAAACTCACGTACCTGGCTAAGCAGCCTCTCGCAACCTGCAAAACTCAGGCTGAAGCGCCCTTCTCCTTCCAGAAACCATACCCATGCGAGCCAGCATCGTTATTGACAAAATGAAAGGTTGTGGGTAGAAACTGAACGCATGGATCAGGTGCAACACTCGTGCGAACGGTTGTTGCCAAAAGGGAACTCCGTGCAATTCGGAGACGGGCCCGCCGCTGTAACCGGGACGAACGTTGCAACACGCCACTGGCCGGAAGATGCCGGGAAGGCGCAACCAGTAGAAGGAACCGGGAGTCAGAAGACCTGCCTGATCATTATTTGTGTTTCCCGTGGAAAAGGAAAAATAAAAGAGACGAGGGCAAACAGGGCTTCCCCGGATCAGGCGGTTTGATCCCGGGGATTTTTTTTTGCAAGCTAAGAACGTCATCGGCAGTCATTCGTCCTGATATGTTTTTCGTAAGCAACGGATTCATTCCGTGTTCAGCCCTGTTCCTGCTTTTTCGTGAAGAGACGATACCGGTTCAGAATACGCGGTTTACCTAATGGACATGACCTCACGATACCTGCTGATACCCGGTCTTACCGCCATCCTCCTGAGCTTGATCATTATTGCGGCAGGGCTTGGCTATATTGCCATACAACCTCTTGAGATCGTCAACGTCATTTTTTCACGGATTCTCGGCTATCCTGTTACCGGGATGGATCCCAGTTTTCCTTTTGTCATCATGGAAGTAAGGCTGCCACGAATACTTGCATCGGTACTGGTCGGCGGTGGCCTGGCCATAGCCGGTTGCGTGTTTCAGTCTCTGCTGCAAAACCCTCTTGCTGATCCCTATACACTCGGTATTTCGTCAGGGGCCGCTTTCGGCGCCTCTTTGGCTATTTTCTTGCTGATATCAGGTCTGGCCCTCCCGACACCGCTGGTGGTTCCCCTGGCAGCATTTGCCGGAGCCCTCTTCACCCTTTACGCCGTCTTTAGCCTTTCTTCCCCATCAGCAAGGCTCTCTTCCAATAGTCTCATCCTCTCCGGTATTATCATTTCTGCCATATTTTCTGCCGGTATCAGCCTGATCAAGTTTCTTGCGGATGAACAGGTTAATGCCATTATTTTCTGGCTCATGGGCAGCTTTGTCGGTAAGTCCTGGTCCGATGTTCTTCTCCTCTGCCTGCTGGTCATCCCCGCTACGCTGGCGGTCATGATACACTCCCGGGAGCTTGATATCATGACGTTTGGCGAGCGGACTTCCGACTCGCTTGGTATCGACAGTATCACGGTGCGCAGACGTATCCTCGTCATCGCTTCGCTGGCAACGTCAGCCTGTGTTTCAGTTTCCGGTATCATCGGCTTTGTCGGACTGATTGTGCCGCATTTCGTCAGGATGATACTCGGTCCGAAAAACCGGATGCTCATCCCGTGCAGTTTCTTATGCGGCTGTATACTTCTCTTGCTGGCGGATACCGTTACCCGCGTATTCCTGCCGACTGAACTGCCTATCGGCGTTCTTACCGCCCTCATCGGGGGACCGGTCTTCTGCTATATTTTCAGGAAAAATCAGCTTGAGAGATGGAAATAATGGCGCAGAGAGCAGCAGGATATGAAATTCATGAACTCTCTTTCTCCTATGGTTCAGAGAGCTGTCTGAAACATATATCGCTTCAGCTTGAGAGCGGATTTTTTTACGGATTGATCGGTCCTAACGGTAGCGGGAAATCGACCCTGCTTGATATGCTTGCCGGCTTTACTGAACCCTCAAGCGGATCGATTCTTTTTAACGGTACCCCGATCAACTCCTATTCCCGCGGGGAGTTGTCCCTGATGCTGTCAACCGTCCCGCAATCTTTTTCACTCAATTTTGATTACACTGTTAACGATGTGGTACTGATGGGCCGGCACCCTCATATCAAAAGATTTGCCCTGCCTACCCGACAGGATTTTGTTGCTGTCGAGAATGCTCTTAAAAATATGGCTATCTACGATCTTCGACACCGCTCGGTCAAACAATTGTCAGGGGGTGAAAAACAGCGGGTAATGATTGCCCGCTCACTCGCCCAGGACACTTCATTCATTCTGCTTGATGAGGTTACCGCCAACCTCGATATCAATCATGGTATTTCAATAATGAAAACCATGTCGAGACTGGTCAAAGAAAAGCAGTGCACCGTTATCGCCGCCTTGCATGATTTGAATATGGCCATGGCATTCTGTGATCGTGTAATCGTCCTAAACGATGGCTGCCTTCAGCGATACGGCACGGTCGATGAGGTCATTTCCGAGAATATGATAAAAGAGTTATATTAGGTACAGTCACACATTTTTCGCACACCAGGCGGAAACAAACATGTCCAGTTGGAGTACCGGTGAT